>JAKVCE010000473.1 GCA_022447405.1 Planctomycetota bacterium
GTGCGCGTACTGACCGTCGCTCGAGACGAGCGCGACGAAGGCGTCGGTGCCGCCGTTCTGCGTGCTGTCGTAACAGCTAGCCGTGACTGCGTAGTTTGGAGAGCTCGTCGACCCGCAGAGGAGCACGCGACCCGCAGCGTCCGTCTCCAGGGAGATCGCGAGGTCGTTCTGGGAGCCGCCGACGTAGGTCGACCACTGCAGCTGGTCCAAGCCCTCGTTGAAGCGCGTGAGAAAGCCGTCACCGGTGACGCCATTCCCGCCGCCGAAGCTCGTCTGCCAAGCCCCCGCCGTGGTGGGGAAGCCCGCGGCGCTGGTCGAGCCACATACGTCATAACCTGAAGGCGAGAGGGAGAGCCCGCGCACGCGGTCGTTGCCCCCAGTGCCTAGATAGGTCCCCGCCGTCACCGTCTGCATGAGCGAACCGAGGCGGAGCACGAAGCCATCCGATCCTCCAGCGTGCTGAGGCTGGTACCCCGTGGGTGGGACAGGGAAGTCCTGCGAGAGCGTCGCGCCCGCCACGACGAAGCCCGCCCCGTCGAGGTGCTCTAGCGCTGTAGCCTCGTCATCGTCCGCGCCTCCGATGTAGGTGGCTTGAACCATGTGCCGCCCTTCAGGCGAGAGCACGAAGACGAAGGCGTCCGAAAGCCCCGCGAGGGAGGTGGAGTAGGAGCCTGGGATCATCGGGAAGTCGAGGGAGTAGCTGATCCCGCACACCGCCGCGACCCCAGAGTCCAGGACGCTGACATCGTAGATCCGGTCTAGGTCTGTGCCCCCCAGGTAAGTCCCCCACTCAAAGCCGGGGTCGATCACGAGCGCTCTCTCACGATCCGAGCGCTCAACAGAGAAGCCAAAGCGGTCCGCCCCGCGGCAGACGAACTCTGCTGGTACAGGGTGTCTCTCGCCCGCGGCTGTCAGCTCCCAGACCACCGGAGCCCGCTGCTTGAGCTCGCCGAGCGGAGTCTCCGCGATGAGGGCGCCGTCACGATCCAAACGCAAGGAGCGCGCACCCTCGACACGGAGGGTGAGCTCACGCTCGTCCACTTTGGGGGCGAGGTGGAGGTCATAGGCAAAGCTCGTCGACTCTGGACGCAAGACGAGGTCGACGCCGGGCCGGATCTGTGAGAGCTCCAGGCTGCGCCAGCCGGGGACGCCTCGGACCCAACGAGAGCGATCCGCACCGATGAGGTAGCTCTGCTCCCCTGCCGCGCGCTCAAGACCCTCTGCCCCGTTGAGCGAGGTGGACTCGACGCTGATACGCAAGGCGTGCGCGCGCACCTCGTCCTCGCGCGCACCGACCAGAGCGCGCCGTTCGATCCAGAGGGCGCCGTCCCCAAGCCACGCGCGGACCGGTCCGTTCCGGAACACGAAGTCCACCCCGTCGCGCCACTGCCCCTGGTTCTCCACCCAAGCGCGCTCGACGCTGACGGTCTCTGCGTCGCTGGTGAGCGCACGCGCGGGCCGTGCTACGGGCTCCTGATAGAACACAGGGGCAGCGAAGAGCAAGGGCGCGAAGCAGAGCATGGGAGTGCGCGGGGGGTGCCCGCGTCGAGGCCCCATCCTCTCCCCTTATAGGCCTACAGTCGAGGGTCTAAAGGGAGCGGCGGACGGATCCAAGAGGCACCCTGACCCGTCGCAGGGTGCCCCCCGGGATCCGATGTCCGCTGCAGAAGCAGCTGCACCGGCCTCCTCCTGGGGCGCGGTCGGCCTCATTGCCACCCGGCGCAGGGTCACCCCTGAGCCAGGTCCACACCCAAGAGCTTCGACCAGACTCTAGGAGCCTGGAAGGAGCCGACTCTGACGGGAGAGGAGGCTCCTCTGTGAGCGTGGTACCCGAGAAGTGTATGAAATTTCCTATAGAGCGTCTATGAAGAAGGTCCTCTGGATGGTCAAAAATTGGCCACGCAGCTATGTGCCAAGCTCTGCACTAGCAGATACTTGGGCAAATCAGAGCGCACCCTTCACCGGGTGAAGATCAGCTGGTGCGGACCACGGCTCTCACCCTCATCTCCCATGATGAGCTCACAGCTGACGGTGCAGGGCTG
>JAKVCE010000474.1 GCA_022447405.1 Planctomycetota bacterium
GTGATCTCGAAGGGCGGGAGCTTGCTGCCAGAGAGCATCTCAACCGACTCCGCGACGACCTCTACCTCGCCCGTCTCGCGGTTCGGGTTGACGTTCTTCTCGTCGCGCTTGCGCACCTCTCCGTGAACGCAGAGGACGTCCTCAGGGGCCAGCTTGAGATCTCCCGCCACCTCTTCAGCGAGGACGACCTGGGTCAGGCCATAGCGATCCCTCAGGTCGAGGAAGTAGATCACTCCGTGGTCTCGTCGCGCGGCGACCCAGCCGTTCAGGGTCACCTTGGACCCAGCGTCAGACGCCCGCAGCGCGCCGCAGGTGTGGGTGCGCTGCCACCCAGCGCCGTCTGTCACGAGAGTCCCCTCGAGGTCACATATTCACTCACGCGCACATCATGCCACGCGACGCGGCGCATGAAAGCCTGCCCTCCCCCTTGTGAGGAGGCGCTCAACGTGAACGGCGGCTGTGCAAGCGAATGCGAGCGAGGGCGCGCTGCAGGGAGGCGCGCGCGCGGGCCATATCGACGGCGTCCTGCCTGGCAGCAGCTTGGGTCATGCTCAAGCGCTCACGCGCGCGAGCCTCTGCCTCACGGGCGCGCTCTTCATCGATCTCCGTCCAGGGCTCTCCCGCTGCGGTCAGCACGCGGACAGTGTCCCCGCGGACCTCGGCGAAGCCCCCCGCGACGAAGAGGCTCTGCTCACCAGACGAGGTCTTGTAGGTGAGCTCTCCCGGCTCGAGCGCGGTGACCATCCCGGCGTGCTTGGGGAAGATCCCCATGCCGCCGTCGGTGGCTGTCACGCCGACGGAGTCGACCGCTTCGTCGAGGATCACGCGCTCAGGCGTGATGACTCTCAAGGTCAGGCCGGCCATCCCTCAGGAAATCTCCTTAGCGCGCTCGACCACATCATCGATGCCGCCGACCATGTAGAAGGCCTGCTCGGGGAGGTCATCGTGCTTGCCCTCGATGATCTCCTTGAAGGAGCGCACCGTCTCTTCGCGCGGGACGAAGATGCCAGGCGTGCCAGTGAACTGCTCTGCCACGAAGAAGGGCTGAGCGAGGAAGCGCTGCATGCGGCGCGCGCGGGCGACGACGCCCCGGTCCTCTTCAGCGAGCTCCTCGACGCCGAGGATCGCGATGATGTCCTTGAGGTCGTTGTAGCGCTGGAGGATCCGCTGCGCTTCGCGCGCGACGAAGTAGTGCTCCTCACCGACGACCTGAGGGTCGAGCATCCGCGAGGTGGACTTCAGGGGGTCAACCGCGGGGTAGATGCCGAGCTCGGCGATCGAGCGCTCGAGGATGATCGTTGAGTCGAGGTGGGCGAAGGTTGCAACCGGCGCAGGGTCCGTGATGTCGTCCGCCGGCACATACACCGCCTGCATGGAGGTCACGGAGCCGTCCTTGGTCGAGGTGATGCGCTCCTGAAGGGCGCCCATCTCGCTGGCCATGGTCGGCTGATAGCCCACCGCAGAGGGCATCCGGCCGAGGAGCGCGGAGACCTCAGAGCCCGCCTGGACGAAGCGGAAGATGTTGTCCACGAAGAGGAGCACGTCCTGGCCCTTCTCCTCGCGGAAGTACTCCGCCATGGTCAGGCCGGTGAGCGCGACGCGCAGGCGGGCGCCCGGCGGCTCGTTCATCTGGCCGAACACGAGAACGGCGTTGTCGATGACCGACGCCTCGCCGCCGTCCGGGAGCTTGTACTTCGCCTCGGACATCTCGAGCCAGAGGTCGTTCCCTTCACGGGTGCGCTCCCCGACGCCGCAGAAGACGCTGAAGCCGCCCTTCTCGACCGCGGTGATTCGGATCAGCTCCTGGATGAGGACGGTCTTGCCGACGCCGGCGCCCCCGAAGAGGCCGATCTTGCCGCCCTTCGCGAAGGGGCAGAGCAGGTCGACGACCTTGATGCCGGTCTCGAAGAGCTCGGAGACGGCCTCCTGCTCGTCGAAGCGCGGCGCCGCGCGGTGGATCGGCCAGTGGTCGCCGTCCCCGATCTCGCCGCGGGCGACGGTGTCGAGGGGCGTGCCCAGCAGGTTGAAGATCCGGCCCTTGG
>JAKVCE010000475.1 GCA_022447405.1 Planctomycetota bacterium
ATCGATGAAGCGCAGCCCGGTTCGCTCCAGGGTGATGGGGAGCGCGGCGCCCTCTTGGAGGAGGACTCCCTCCAAGTGTCGCCCATTCAGGCGTACACGGAGCGTGGCCGCCCAGGGCTCGTCGAAGCCAGCGTCGCTGCCCAAGAGCTCGATGAGCGCGCCGCTGCCATAGCGCTGCCCTGACTCAATCCAGACTGTCGGTGAGCCTGCGATGTATCCGATGAGCTCACCGTCGGCGCGCTCGTGGAGCACGACATAGACATCTGCCGGGGCCCCGCTGACCTCATACACTCCTGTGAGGTCTGCTGGTGCTGGAAGGGCCAAGAGGAGAGCGCTGAGGAGGTGTGTCATGGTTTCGTTGTCTGGCTTCTGTTGGCGTATTCCCCCTCTTGCTAGGTTTCAGGGGATGGCGAAGAGAGGACGAAGGCCGCTTCTACAACTTTATCTGCCAATAGGGCTTCTGGCACTCGCGGCGTGTGTTTCCACTCAGGGTGAGGCGCAGAGCGCGAATTTACGCCCAAACATCGTCGTCGTGATGCCAGACGACCAGGGTTGGGGCGACCTCTCGATGCATGGGAACCCAGTCTTGGAGACGCCTCATCTCGACCGCCTCGCTGGGGAGAGCGCGCGTCTGACGGAGTTCTATGTGCACCCGGTCTGCACTCCGACGCGCTCGGCGCTGATGACTGGGAGGCATCCTCAGCGCACGCGCGCCTTCGACACCTACGTGGGTCGAGCGATGCTTGAGCCTGAGGAGGTGACGATCGCTGAGGTCCTGCTCGAAGCGGGTTGGAGCACGGGAATCTTCGGCAAGTGGCACCTCGGAGACTGCGCGCCGATGCGCCCGCTCGACCAGGGCTTCGAGCGCGCGGTCGTTCACAAGGGTGGCGGGATCGGGCAGCCGAGCGACCCTCTGGGGGCTGAGAGCAAGTACACCGATCCGGTGCTCATGGACCAGGGGGAGGAGCGCGAGTTCGAGGGTTACTGCACGGACATCTACTTCGACGAGGCGATGAAGTGGATGCGGGAGGAGCGCGCTGAGGGAGAGCGCTTCTTCTGCTACATCGCTCCGAACGCGCCGCATACGCCGCTCCATGATGTGCCGAAGGCGCTCTATGAGAAGTACAAGGCGATGGACCTCTCTCGGGAGGTCTTCGCGGGAGGTGAAGGGAATCAACCCGCCAAGATCGAAGCGGACAAGCTCGCCCGCCTCTACGCGATGATCGAGAACATCGACGAGAACATGGGTCGCTTGCTCCGGTTCTTGAGCGAGGAAGAGCTCGAGCGCGACACGCTGGTCGTCTTCCTCTGCGACAACGGGCCGCAGGGTCGGCGCTATGTGCAGGGTTTTCGAGGCGCAAAGGGCAACGCCTATGAGGGTGGGGTGAGGAGCCCCTTGTTCATGCGCTGGCCTGGGAGGCTCGCGGCCGGGGATGTGGAGGGTGACTTCGGCGCTCACCTCGACCTCTTCCCGACCTTCCTCGACGCCTGCGAAGTGGAGGCTCCGGTCGAGCTCTCGCTTGACGGTCGCAGTCTGCTCCCGCTGCTTCGCGGAGAAGAGTCATCTCCTCGCGGCCCCCGCGGCGTGCAGTGGAACAGGGGGGACGGGCCGATCAAGGGGCAGAACGCCTTCGTGCGGGACGGCCGGTGGAAGCTCGTGAACTTCGCGAACGCGCAGCCACGTGAGGAGGCCCCGCCTTGGAAGCCTGAGCTCTATGACCTCTCGCAGGACCCGTATGAGCAGGTGAATGTCTCCGAGGCGAACGCCGCTGTCGTCCAACGCATGAGCGCGATCTACGACGAGTGGTTTGAGGATGTCGGCGCGGTCTTCCCCGAGGAGAACGAGACCTACTACCGGTGGGAGAGATACGGGCCGCCTCCCATCCGGATCGGCGGCGAGGGCGCTGAGCGTGTCGTGCTCACGCGACAAGACTGGCGCAGAGACCAAGGCGGCGGCTGGGGTCAGAACGGCTCCTGGCATGTGCTCTTCAACGACGGAGGCTTGTTCGCTCCCGAGCAGCGGCCTTGGACGGTG
>JAKVCE010000476.1 GCA_022447405.1 Planctomycetota bacterium
CGTGGGAGCGCTCGGTCGGTCGGCCCGCGCCCTTCTCGCGCAGGACGACCTCGCGCGCGCCGAACCAGGCGCGGTCGCCGCCGCCCACCTGCAGCGCCGTGTCCCGTCCGGTGTAGAGCTCTAGGTGCACCGAGTCCCCGTCCCAGTAGGAGAGGTCCTGACGCTGCCAGCTCCAGCGCTCTGAGTTGATGCCAGTGATCGGGAAGACCGTGCCTGAGCGCGGATAGTCCTGCACGACGTAGCGCAGGTTCGCGCCGCCCGCCCCCTTCACCCGGAACCACACCTCGTAGATGCCGTCGATGTCAAAGCGCGCCGACTGCAGGACGCCGCGGTGACGGCTCGAGAGCAGATGCGTGTAGACGCCCGCGGGGTAGATCCCTGTGAGCACATCCTCACCCTCCGGCGCGACCGCGAACTCGCCCGCGCCCGCCTCGGTGAGGCCGTTCCCCGTCCCGTACCACTCGCTGCGCCCCTCCTCCGTGGTGAGGTCCCAGCGACGCACGTCCTTCGCGGAGTCGTCGCCGGCCTCGCCGCTCACCCCGGCCCAAGCGTCCGCCAAGTCTGCGCCACCTGCCAGCCGCTCATCGAGCACATGGAAGAGATGCAGCGCGCTGCCCTCGGGCTTCGCCTCCTCCTTCAGCGCATCGCTCGGCAGAGCGAGCGCCTGAGCGAGCTCCGCTGTGCGCCCGCTCCAGAGCTCGACCATCGCCTGCCTGACCTCCTCCTTCAGGCCAGTGAGGTCCGCCTTGTTCTGATCCTGCCGCTCCGCCGTGTTGATGTCCTGCATCCCCAGCCGCGTCGAGGCGAGGACCCCAAAGAGCGCGTAGTAGTCCGCCTGGCTGACGGCGTCGAACTTGTGGTCGTGACAGCGCGCACAAGACACCGTCTGCGCCAAGAAGGTCTTGCTGAAGACGTTGATGGCGTCGTCCGTGAAGCGGACCTTCTCATCCAAAGCATCTGTGGGCGCGAAGCCGTGGAAGACGAGGCGCCAGTGAGCCGTGCCGATGGCGGACTCGTTGACGCCCTCCTCCTCGTTGACCCGGGGCTCGGCCAGCAGGTCCCCCGCCACGTGCTCGCGCACGAGCTGGTCGTAAGGCAGGTCCTCGTTGAAGGCGCGGATCAGGTAGTCGCGGTACTCGTAGGCGTTCGGGATGCTCGGGTCGCCCTCAGAGCCGTGCGAGTCGGCGTAGCGCACGAGGTCCATCCAGTGCCGCGCCCAGCGCTCGCCATAGCGCGGCGAGGCCAGGAGGCGGTCGACGACGCGCTCAAAGGCGCCCTCATCTTCGTCTTCGAGGAAAGCAGCGAGCTCCTCCGTCGTCGGCGGGAGACCTGTGAGCGCAAAGGAGAGTCTGCGAAGGAGCGTGCGGCGATCTGCCTCCGGCGCGGGCGCGAGGCCCTCCTCTGCGAGCGCGCGGCGGATGAAGTGGTCGACGGGGTGCGCCCCATCGCGGGGGAGCGCTGGGGCCACGATCGGCTGCAGGCTCCACCACTGCTTGCGCTGCTCGAGCTTCGCCTCCCATGAGGTGAGCTCGGTGAGCTCCTCGCCAGAGGGCGGCGCGTCGCGCGGGTCCACCGCGCCGTCACGGATCCACTGCTCGAAGTCCGCGATGACCTCGTCATCGAGCTTGCCGCCGTCCTCGGGCATCTCGAGGCCGTCGAGCTCGTGGCGCATGACCTTGAGGATGAGGCTCTCCTCAGGTCTGCCGGGGACGACCGCCGTGCCCGTGTCCGACTCGAGGCGGATCCCCTCGCGGTCATCGAGGGCGAGGCCGCCGCGCGCGTCGTCCGCGCTGTTGTGGCAGGCGTAGCAGTGCTCGATGAGCACCGGGCGGATGCGCGCCTCGAAGTGCTCCAGCAGCGCGGCGTCCTGCGCCATCGCGCTCGGGCTGAGCCCGACGAGGCAGGAGAGGGCGATCCTGTGGAGGCGTGAGGTCATGCGCATGGCGCGAGGGCTCGCGCCCCGCCCGGGCATTCTATACGCCGCGAGCGATCGCGCCGCGGCTACTCGAAGGGCTCCACCTCGAGGTC
>JAKVCE010000477.1 GCA_022447405.1 Planctomycetota bacterium
AGGCGGGCACCCTTGTCGGCCTTGAGCTCATTGCCAAGGCTGACGTCGAAAGCGAGGAACTCTTGGTAGTCCTGGCCAGCTTGGAAGTCGAGGTCCCGCCACGGGCGGCGAGAGGATGATGCGGAGAGCGCCGCTGTGGCGGTGCCGATGATGAGCAATAGGTTGGGGATGTGCTTCTTCATCACGCTCCGCCTCCTAGGACCTGGATTCCAGCGAAGAGGATGCCTAGCAAGCCCTCGCCGACGATGAGGCCCGCGGCGAACGGGACCCCCATGTTCTCCGTCCATGCAGCCCCGCGCTTCCTGGAGAGTCGCATCTGGATAAGGCAGCCGATCCCGTAGGGCAAGAGGTACATCAGTGGCAGGTACATGGCGAGCCCGACCAGGACTCCGAGGCCAGCCAAGCCTGAGAGGGAGAGAAGGGCTCCCATGACGCCGCCCATCGCGAAGAGGGGGATCGGGGCGTCTCCTCCACGAATCCCATCTATCACGCCTTTCAAAGCCTCTGCTTGGGGCGCTGGGCTGTCCGTGCCGGGGCCGAAGGGGACGCCGAACTCCTGCGTATTTCTGGCGGCGAGGAGGATCACAACGAGGATGCAGACGGTGGGTCCCAAGATGGCTGAGCCGAGCTCGAGGATCTGCTGCTTGCGCGGGGAGCCCCCTACGAGGTGACCTGTCTTGAGGTCCTGCATCATGTCAGCGCACTCCGTGATCGCCACGCATACGGCGGCGCCGATGAGGACGGCGGGGACGACCTGGTTGTCTGTCAGGAGCAAGCAGATCATGACAGTGAGGAGCGCCATGCCTGAGATCGGGCTCCAGTCCGTCATCCCTGCGCACTGCGCTATGACGATGCCCGCGAACCACATCCATGCCGTGCCGACGGCTGCGATGAGGGCCGCTTGACCTATAGAGCCTCCGGCTATGGTGGCTTTTGCTGCTGCAAAGAGCAGCAGGAAGGCGAGGACGACCGCGACGCCGAGGACCTTTAGGGGGAGCTCGTCTCGCTCTACGCCTCCCTTGGTGGGTTTGCGCATCGCTCCCATGGCCGAGGAGATGGCCGGGAGCGCGTGGAGGAGGCCAATGAGGGCCCCGCCCATAAGGAGCCCGATCCCGAGCGGTCTGCTCATCATGCCCCGGGCGACCGCAGCGGCCCTCTCGGGCTCTGTCCCGTCCGGGAGCCAGGTCATCTCGTAGGCAAAGGGCGCGACGATGAAGTAAGCGAGGAGGCCCCCCGCGAGGACGACGAGCCCGGGCCTTCCGGTGATGAAGCCAGCGCCTAGGGCGAACGGCGCGATGGCGATAGATAGGTCAAAGGTGCGGGGCCAGGGGACGCCCATAGAAGCGAGCAAGGCGCCGATGTCGAGGGTGTCCTTGCTGAGGCCGGTGAGGCCGAGGCTGGCGTAAGTGGGGAGCCCAAGCGCGTCAGCCTGTGTGAAGAAGAAGACCAGCATGGAGGCGGCGATCCCCGCCACGAGGATGCGCGCTTTTTGGACGCCGGCTCCAGGCGATTTGAGGACGGCGGCTACAGCGGTGCCCGTGGGGAAGCGCAGGCGCTCGAACTCGATCATCTGCTTTCGGGTCGGGATGATGAATGCGACCCCGAGGATGGCCCCGGCCGTTGTGGCGGCGATTGCCCAAGCGAGGTCAAGCTCCATACCCAGGAGGAACAGGACCGGCAGGGTGAAGATCACCCCGCTGTTGGAGGTGTTGACCGAGGAGGCGACGGTCTGGGCGATGTTGTTCTCAACGATCGTGCCCTTGCGCAGGATCCCCCTGAGCACTCCCCATCCGAGGACCGCCGCGATCGCGCTGCCTCCAATGGTGAAGCCGATCTTGAGGCCTGAGTAGGTGATCGCGGCGTTCATCACGATGCCGATCACGATCGCGAGGCCGAGAGACTGGCTCCAGAAGAACACGGCGATTCGGACCTCGCGGAAATCGACGATATCGAGGGCCGCGGCGCGCTGATTTTCCTCGACATCGACGATGTGCCGATTTCGGAAGAGGGCCAGA
>JAKVCE010000478.1:0-741 GCA_022447405.1 Planctomycetota bacterium
GAGTAGCCGATGTTGAGGGCGTTGACGTAGTCGCTCTCTCCGCCGATTCCGCCAGCGCAGACGAGCGGGACGCCCAGTCCGGAGAGCTCGTCGAAGAGGTCCTGAGGGGTCTGCGCGCCGGCGTGACCGCCCGCTCTTCGGTTGACACAGATCAAGCCGTCGACGCCCTCGTCGAGCGCCTTGTCGGCCCACTTCTTCTCGGTGACGTCGTGGTAGACGACGCCGCCTGCTGCGTGGACCACGTCGCAGACCCAGCGCGGGTTCCCGAGCGCGGTGACGTAGAACTTCACGTCCGCCTCGAGGGCCTCGTCGATCCACTTGCGCATGCGGTCCTCGTAGGCCTTCACGCTCTTCTCGACGATCGCGTTGAAGCCCAAGGGCTTGGAGGTGATCTCTCTCGCGCGCGCGAGCCCCTCCTTGAAGCTCTCGCCGTGGTCGTAGGCGAAGGAGAGCGGCTGGATGACTCCGAGGGCGCCCGCCTCGCTCACGGTGGCGACGAGCTCAGGGTTGCTGCAGGGGTACATCGCCCCGCAGATGAGCGGCACCTCGACGCCGGCGTCTTTGGTGAAGGCTGTCTCGAGGGGGTTCATTTCTTCGTGGGGCCGAGGATCCAGGTGACAGAGATGGAGGAGACCCGGTCTCCCTCTGAGTCGCGCGCTTCGGCGGTCGCGAGGAACTCGGTGTTCTCGTTGAGGGAGGAGGGGGGTGAGCACTCGCTCGTGACTTCGAGCAGGCCGCGCG
>JAKVCE010000478.1:751-2009 GCA_022447405.1 Planctomycetota bacterium
AGCAATCTTGCCCTCGAGCGCAGGGACGGAGCCGGGCACCTTGGACTCGGCGACGAAGGCCATGATGCCAAGCATGGCGAGGCGGCCGTTGTTGATCTCGGCGAGCAGGCCGCGCGCCTTCTTGTGGTAGATCACCTCGAGCTTGGCCACGATCCCGCGAACCTCGGGCGAGAGCGCCGCCATCATGGAGAGCCCGCTCGTTAGCTCCAAGACGTTCGCCTGGGCGATCGCATGGATGGAGCTCAAGTGGTTTCGCACGCCGCGCCGGTCGCGGAGCTCGACCCGCGCCTTGCCCGGTGAGAGCTCCCGGACGCGGGCGCGGACGCTGCCGGAGTAGGGGACGGAGAGGCCGATGAGCCGGTCGAAGAGCCAACGCCCTAACGGGTTGCCCCCCAAGCGCCCCCACGCTTGGAGCAGGCGCTCGGTGTTCATAGCCTCCGCTCCGGTTTCATGGGGCCAAGGATACCGCGAAGCGAGGCCCGGGCGTTCTCCGTGATCACAGTCGGTATCCTAGGGGCATGCGCACATCGCTCATCGTCGTCCTGTGCCTGGGCCTCGCTGGCTTGGCTGGCGGCTTCGCTGCGCCTGTCGGGATCCTCGCCTGGATGAGCCTCACGGCGGCGGCTTGCGGTGCATGGATGGGGCGCTGGGCGCGCTCGCCCTTGGCTTGGACGCCGCCGCTTGTCTGGGCAGCAACGCTCGCCTTCACGAGGGGCATCCCTGACCCGCTGGCGGCTTCGCTCTCGGTCGCAGCCCTCTATGCGGTAGGGATGGGCGCTGGCGCTTGGCTCTCACCTGAGCGGACAGCCGCCGCCGCGCTGCTCGTCGCTGCGACGCTCTCTCTGGCGCCGACCTTTGGTGGCGGCTTGGAGCGTCCGTGGCCAGCGGAGCTCAGCGCTGCGCTCCTCGACGCCTCGCCGGTGGCGTGGACGGCTGAGAGCGCGAGGATCGACTGGATGCGCCACCCCGCGGTCTACGACGCGGCGGGGACCGCAGACATCGGGCCGGAGCTGCGCACTGGTCGGCGGAGTTGGCTTGCGGCGGTGGTGCTGCTTGTGGTGGGATGCCTCTCCTCGCTCGCCGCCAAGCCACGGGCCGCCGAAGAGAGCGAGGCCTGAATCCCATGCGCAAGTTCTTCTGCACCTTCCCCCAAAACCTCATCTCAGAGCCCATCGTCAGCCACACCTTGGGCGAGAAGTTCGGTGTCATCCCCAA
The DNA here is from genome assembly GCA_022447405.1 of Planctomycetota bacterium. Taxonomy (GTDB): domain Bacteria; phylum Planctomycetota; class UBA1135; order UBA1135; genus JAKVCE01. The sequence continues at coordinate 1,967 of JAKVCE010000478.1, forward strand.
CATCCGCGCAGCGAGCATCACGGACTCCGTGGCCCTCGTGGCG
>JAKVCE010000479.1 GCA_022447405.1 Planctomycetota bacterium
GCCGCTGGCGTTCGACCCAGAGGCGACGCGGATGTTCAAGCCGTGCTTGTCGACATACGGCGCGACCGTGCCCTCGTCCTCGCTGGAGAGGGCCAGGACCACGAGACCGTCTTCGCCGAACTCATCTTGAAGCTCCTGTAGGTGAGGCCACGCCCCACTACAGGGTCCTCACCAAGTGGCCCAGAACTCAAGGAGGATCGCCTTCCCTTTCAGGGAGGAGATCGAAGGGGTCCGGCCAATGTTGTTGAACCAGGTCCCGCTGGTGAACTCGGGCGCGGGCGCGCCGATCTCAGGGCCCTGGGGCAAGTTGCTAGACGCAAAGGCCGCGACCGCGAGGACGGGCGCAGCGGCGAAGAGTAGACGTCTCATAGGTGATTTGCTCGTGATGGATGGGAGCCGCTCACTGCGGCGTGGATCATCATAACGCACTCTTTTACGGCTGAGACCGCCGCTTTGTTTCGAGAATCTCAGCCCTAACGACGTGTAAAGCCCTCTTTACTTCGCAAAGCGGCTCTCAAGGCCCTCTGCGCGTCCCTCAAGCACTCCTCGCAGCTCAGGATGCAACGCGCTCGGGAGAGAGACAGCCCGCCAGACCTCACCGACCCTAAAGCGCAGGTGATCCCCGGTGAGGCGCCACTCTTCTACGTCCTCATAGGCGCAGCTGAAACAACCACGTTGGACGCCAGCCTCCCCACAGGCCTGACCGCGCTGGCGCCGTGAGAGGAGCACGGCCGCACAAGCCAGGCCGACCAGGATCGAGGCAGGGAGCGCTGGCGAGGATTGAGCCGCGAACACACAGAACGCTGCTCCCGCCAGGGCATAGAGCGCGGTCCAGATCACCGGCCCAGCCTCTGCGTGAAGCACCGCCCCCACCCGGCGCCGCGAAGCGACGAGCTCCCAGCCGTGCACAGCGCACGCAGCCATTGGCCAGAGAGCGGCGATCCAGAGGAGCTTCTCCATGAGGGGGAGCCTAGCACCTCCGGGGCGCAGGGCGAGGATGGTAGCCTCTCTGGATGCACCTAAACCGCAGCACCACGCTCCTCACGCTCGCGCTAGCGGCGAGCTCTCTCGCTTGCTCTGCCGCGGGCATCCGCGGCGCCTCTTACGCCATCGTCGACACCGAGAGCGGTGAGCGCGTCGAGTTCGACGCCTTCATCGACCGAATCGCCGACGCGGACGTCCTCTTCCTCGGCGAGCAGCACGACAACGCGACCTGCCACGAGCTCCAGCACTGGACGACCCTGGCCCTCGCAAAGCGCAGGCCCATCGCCCTGTCCCTCGAACAGTTCGAGTCCGACGTGCAAGGGACCCTCGACTCTTACATGGCGGGCGAGATCACTGAGGCCGCCTTCTTGGAGGGGAGCCGTCCGTGGTCGAACTACACCGAGCACTACCGCCCCACCGTCGAGTGGGCCCGCGCCGAGGGCGTGCATGTGATCGCAGCGAACATCCCGAGGCCGCTCGCGCGCAAGGTCGCCCGCGGCAGGTGGGAGGAGCTCGGCGTGATCGGGAACGTCGACTCTCCCTGGGCGCTCAACGTGGATGAGCCCGAGTACCGCGCCCGCTTCGAGGTCGCGATGGGGAACCACGGCGGCACCGAGAGCGCAGACTTAGACGACTGGTTCGCTGCGCAGTGCGTGAAGGACGACCGCATGGCCGAGTCCATCGCTGACCACCTCAAGGAAGAGGACGCAGCGCCTCCCCTCGTCATCCACTGGTGCGGCCGCTTTCACTCCGACTACCGCCTCGGCGCTGTCTCACGTCTGGCGATGCGCCGCCCTGACCTCAAGATCATGACCGTCAGCATGGAGACGACGGAGGACCTCGACGCCCCACTCCCATCCGAAGCAGCCTCAAGCGCTGACTTCGTCTGGTGGATCCGTTAGCGCGACGTCGCCTGCCTGAACAGTCAGGGGCCCCCGCGCTTAGCGCCGCGCGGGCCCCAGCGCTCGTACCAGGCAGCCGAAGCCCCCCGAGCGCCCGCGGTCACAGATAGAGGTACACGC
>JAKVCE010000048.1 GCA_022447405.1 Planctomycetota bacterium
AGCTTGACCGGGTCCGCGGGGAGTGAGACGACGCCGCTGCCGATGTCGGCGCGTCCTTCGCTGATCTGCAATTGCAGCTCGCCACCGAGCCGCGCTCCGGGGCTAGAGACGAGCCCTTCGACTCCAACACCCAAGACACCGGCGACCAGCTTGTCCTCGACGCCGAGGTCCTTGGCTAAGCGAACCGCGTCGACACCGCTGCCGCCGCCCTTGAAGCGCCAGCTCCTCGCGCTCTCCCGTGACCAGGAGAGCTCGAGGTCTCCATCGCTCGTGCGAGCGGTGGTCTTCATCGGTCGCTCGACGAGGTCCGGCTCATCAGAGAGGTCAGAGAGGATGAGCTCGACCGTGCGGCCGTCTCCCAGCGGGATCTCGCGCCAGGCGGCCTCGATGATGTGGACGCGGGGGCGCGTGCGATGGAGCGGCGTGCGCGCTGCCGGCGGAGGGAGGAAGATCCCTGCGGCCTCCTGCGCTGTGCGCTCTGCTGTCGGGTCCGAGCCCTCGCCCCCGAGGAGCTCGAAGCCGCGCCGGACCTGCTCGAGGAGCTCTTCGATTCGCTCCTTGTCTTCGATGAGCTCGCGCCAGTCGATGACCTTGCCCTTGTCGGGCTTGCCGGGCGCTCCTCCCTGGAGCGGGGGCAGCTCGATCCTCGCCGCGACCTCCTCTCTGGGCTGGTCAAAGCTCGCGCCCGTGAGGACGAGGCGCTCGATGACGAGCTCATGCCTCGCCAGCGCCATCGCGTCGAGGTCCGCCTCCAAGGACTCCCAACGCACGAGGTCGCGGCTGAGGTCCTCAGGGTCTGCGACGGCGAGTCCACCGACAGAGATCTTCGCCGAGGTGAAAGAGAGCGCAGCCTCGCGGCAGTCGACCTGCGCGCCAGTGACCTGAGCCAGGGAGCCTACGAGCGCGCCGCGGATCCCCTTGGCCTGGGCGAGCGAGAGGTAGGTGCTCGCGCCGATGAGGAGCGCAGCGAGCCCCAGGACGCCCGCAGGGCGCCACCAGCGCCCCTTCTGCTCAAGGGTGGCCCGGAAGCCCTCCTTCGGGAGCCCTCCTAAGAGCAGCCAGGCGAGGGCTCTCACCCACGCCCTCTTCGTCCAGGTCCGGAAGGCCTCTGAGCCCTCCTCCAAGGTCGCCAGCTTAGTCCTGAGGCGAGTGACGAGCTGGACCAGGAGGGAGCCTGCGAGAGCTCCGAAGAGCAGCCCCACAGTGACCCCGCCGCTGACGCGGTCGGACTCCCACTCCGCCCAAGCGATGAGGGGCGCCTCTCCCATGCGCGCGAGCAGGCCGCCGAGCGGTCCGCTCGCGATAGCGCTCCCGACGCTGTCCACCTGCTCGTGGGCTGCGAGGGCGATGAGGGAGCCTGCACCTGCGATCGTGGTGGAGAGCGGGACGCTGGCGTTCAAGACGAGGAGCGCGCCGATGCAGAGGGCGAGGAGGGCGGCCCCTGAGTGATCCCAAGGGACGAAGCCCACGATCCCTCCGAGGAGGCAAGAGAGGGTGAGCTGCTCGCTCGTGACGCGGCCTAGGAGCAGGCCGAAGAGGCGGTGACGTGACACGGGGGATCTCCAGCCCTCATGCTAGTCGATCTCCTCCCGGTCGACCTAAGGTGGCGTCTTGGCTTAAGCGCCCCAGGTGACCTGGTAGCCGTTCGAGAGGTTGAACAGGCTCGAGCAGGGGGAGGTGCCAGAGTCTCGGTACCAGTACTGATAACGCCTGGTCTGACCGACGCTGATGGCCCCGTCCGTGACGATCGAGATGGTGGTCGCCGTCGTGAAGCTGTTGCCTGCGTTCGCGAAGAGGACCTCAAGCCTGCGCACGCTACCGCCAGCGCAGCGGAGCCCGTCACCGAAGGGGTTGCCGTTCCCAGAGTTCACGGCGTTGTTCCCTTGGAAGTAGAGGCCAGGCCCCGGGGTGAGGTTCGTCGCGGTCAGGACCAGGTCGTCCGCGGCGACGCTCGCCGAGCCGGTCGCGGTGAGCACCGCGCCGCTTCCTGTGTCATTCGCGCAGCCCTCGCCGAGGGCGCCGTTGTTGGAGCAGGGGCAGGGAGTGCCGATCCCGTCACCGAAGCAGTACTTCAATCCGGGCTCCGTGTCTCCGCTGCCGATGGCGCGCGTCATCAAGACGGCGGGGAAGCCGATGACGTCGAGGTCGGCCGGCGGGAAGTCGTTCAGAGAGAGGTCGTTCAGGTCGAAGCCGCCGGGCGTGTCGGAGTAGGCAGCGAAGGAGCGACCGTTGGAGCTGAAGCTCTCATCGAGCGGCGCGGGGTACTCACCTACGCTGTGGGTGCAGATCACGCCGACGATGAAGTTGCCCGAGACGGCGACCCCGCCGGTCGAGTAGGAGTTCAGGATGTCGGTGTCCGCGTTGGTGACCGTCGTGGTTGTGCTCCAGAGGAGCGCGCCATCCGACGGGTCACCGTCGTCATTGACGTCGTCCCAGAGACCGACCGTCACCGCGCTGCCATTCGCGATCGAGCCCGGGATGGCCGCCGCGCCGAAGGAGGTCTGCACCTCCGTGATCGTGTCAGAGCCACCCTCTGCTGCGAAGAGGTTGCCCCACCAGATGTCTCCGCCCAAAGAGAGGCCGATGTTGTTCGTGGCCGTGCCGAGGTCGTACTGGTACCCCTCGGGCTCGTCGGTGATGGAGATGTCGAGGGCGCCTGTGCCGCCGCTCGCGCCGTCCCAGGTCCCGACCTGCAGGAGGTAGGTGGAGCCAGAGCTGACGCTGAAGTTGAGGGTCGACTGGAAGCCGCAGGCGTCGTCGTTGCATGCGATCGCGCTCCCGTCGGAGGGGCAGGCGCTGCCGGCGTAGGCGGCGAGCTTGGTGTCGACGGTGGTCTGGCTGCAGGTCGAGATCTGCGCCACGCCGCTGGCGTCAGCGGTCCATGCGAACCAAACATCGTTGGCGATCACGCTTGTACCAAACACGTAGCAAGAGGCCTCGGACTGCCCCTCGGAGCCGGTGGTGGCGCTGGAGTTGTCGAAGGCGAAGAGGCCCTGGCCGGAGATCGCGTCCGCTGCCCCGCAGCTGTCATTCCCGCCCACGACCTGCGAGATCGTGTTCGACGAGGTGGCCTGCGTGCCAGGTGACGACATCCGACCAGCAGAGAACTGGGCGTTGGCCGTGGTGAGGCTTGTCAGGACGAGGCAGGGGAGGAGGACGTGTCGCATGTTCACTTCTGAGTGTCTGGGTCGGTTCTTGAGAGGGGGAGCGCAGGTGATTCCGCGCCCACACTTCCTCGATCAAGGATACCCCGAATCTGCAATTCTTGCCGTGAGCCAGGCGCTCCGGAGCCGCCCTCTCTCGGGCCTGAGCGAGGGTGCGCCAGCCAAAGGGAAGGGGCGGCCACCCTTGAAGGGTGACCGCCCCTTTTGTGCTAGGTGCCCCCCGAGCTCACGCTCGAGGGGACCGTTCCGTTATGGGATTAGACACCCCAAGTGATGTCGACGCCGTTCGTCAAGTTGTGGCTGTTGCCGCAGACGCCGCCAGTCGGGACCTCGCGGTACCAGTACTGGTAGAAGCGACGGTCGCCAGCGCTGACACCGCCGGTCGCGGCGACGTCGACGGTCGAGATGGCGATGCCGCTGCCGTCTGAGGCAGTCACCTGAAGCCTGACGACGTTGAAGCCAGCGCAACGGAGACCGTCTCCGAAGGCGACGCCAGAGCCGGCGTTGATGGCGTTCTCACCGCCGAAGAAGACGCCGGGGAGGCCCGGGACTGCGCCGACTGCGATCAGGTTGACACTGGAGGCACTCGCGCTCGCGTCACCTTGAGCGGCCAGCGAAGCGGGCTGCGTCGTGGAGTTGACGCAACCAGAGGGAAGGAGCTGGAGGGCGTCGTTGCCACAGGGGCAAGCACCGCCGCTACCGTTGCAGAAGGGAGTACCCGTCGTGGAGATGACGCTCAGGGTGCCCGTGCCGACTTCGCCAGCACTCCAACCACCGATGTTGACCAGGTAGGTCGAACCGGCAGTCGCCATGAAGCCGAGGCCTGACTGGAAGCCGCAGAGGTCATCACTGCAGGCGATCTCTGCGCCACCACAGCCGTCGTAGACGGTCATGACGGTGTCAAAGTCCGCTGCCGGGGTGCCGTCCAAGTTGCACAGCGCCATGATGGTCAAACCAGAGTTGGTCGCCGTGTAGGAGTGCCAGACGTCTTCGTTGGCCGTCGCGCAAGAGTTGGCGGCGTTGGAGCCGGTCGCCGGGTTCGAGCCATAGGCTGCGCCCGTCGAGTCGATGACGTTTGCACCGTCAACGAGGACACCAGCAGTGGCGCACTCGTCGTGCGGGTGGTCAGGCATGACCGGAACGATCGAGACGGAGATGTCACCGGTGCCGCCAGTGGCGCCGGGGAAGTTTCCAACCTGGATGTAGTAGGTCGAGCCGCTCGTGACGAGGGCCGTGACCTGCGACTGAAGACCACAGGTGTCGTCGTTGCAGGACAGGACCGTCAGCGCGCCGCAGGAGCCTTCACTGATGACCATCTTGGAGTCCATCGAGGTGCCGTTGCAGGTCTCGACGATCGCTTGACCATCGGCATCGGCGGTCCATGCGAACCAGATGTCGTTGTCAACGGCCGAGGAGCCGAACTGGTAGCAGGTGTAGTCGTTCTGGTTCTCTGTACCGGTGGTGGCAGCAGAGTTGTCGAAGCAGAACGTGCCCTGACCAGAGATGGCACCAGCAGTCGCGCACTCATCTTCGATGCCCGTCGGGCATGCCGGCGGGGGAGGAGAGACGGTGAGCGTGGAAGCGCCACCGGAGGACCCGGGGAAGTTTCCGCACTGGATCGTGTAGGTGGAGCCGTTGGTCACAGTGGCGACGACCTGAGACTGGAGGCCGCAGGTGTCGTCGTTGCAGGCGAGGGGGGAGCCAGCCGGGCAACCAGAGCCGTCATAGATGGCCATCTTGGTGTCAGGGCTGGAGCCGCAGGTCTCGAAGACGTAGTCGCCGTCGCCATCGGAGGTCCAGCTGAACCAGATGTCGTTGTCGACCGCAGAGCTGCCGAACTGGTAGCAGAGGTAGTCGTTCTGACCGTCTGCGCCAGTGGTGGCCGTGGTGTTGTCGAAAGCGAAGCTGCCGTAGCCGCTGATGGCGTCTGCGCTGAGGCAGTCGTCATTGCCGCCGCCGCCGCCGCCGCCGCCGCCGCCGCCACCTTCAGTGACGGTGATGGCGCCGGTTCCGCCGGTCGCACCGGGGAAGGTTCCGACTTGGATCATGTAGCTGGCACCAGCCGTCGTCGCGAATTGGATCTCGGACTGGAGGCTGCAGGTGTCGTCGTTGCAAGCCAGGGCGCTGCCGGGGGCGGGGCAGCCGCCGCCGGGGTAGGCACCGATCTTGGTGTCGACTGAGGTGTTGTTGCAGGCGGAAACGGTAGCGTTGCCGGTTGCGGAAGCGGTCCAATCAAACCAGACGTCGTTGTCGACGGCGGAGGAGCCGAAGTCGTAGCAGATGTACTCGTTCTGACCGTCCGCGCCAGTGCTGGCGGCTGAGTTGTCGAAGTTGAAGGTGCCGGGGCCAGAAATGGCAACGGCGCTGTTGCAGTCATCGCTTCCGCCGACCGTGGCGCTCATGCTGGTGATGAGCTTGGTCTTGAGGGAAGGCTTTTGGGCCGGCTGCTGTGCGGTCGCGGTGCTCGCGCCGACAAACAGACATGCGGCCAGGATGGAAAATCTCATGGGGAACTCTCCGGTGGAGTCGTAATTCCTGTGTGTGAATAGGGGTTCTAGAACGGTAGACACCTTTCACGCGCAGGGCGCCCGCTAAGGCCTCCCAGCGCAGTGGCTACCAGGCTGAATGATATCCCGGGAATCCATTTCGTGGGAAGGCGGAATGAAGGATCCATGGATCGGCGGCAAATAAGGCAAAAAACGGACTTAAAGGGGCTCAGGGCCCGCTAAACACCCAGGCAGGAATCAGACGAACTGCGAGCAAAGCGGGTGCCCTTAGAAGCTGAGATTCTCTCTGAGCCCCCCTTATCGCCTCAAGAGGGGGGGTCTCGCAGGCTCGCATCGAGCGGCCTTGTCGCTCTCAGATGCCGAAGAAGCGGTGGACCCAATCAGGGCGACTGTAGTCCCAGCTCCTCTCTGCGACGTCTGCGACGAGGAGGGGATAGATCCTCTCCACAGCCGTCACGACCCTGGCAGGGAGCTCTAGCGCGCTCGCGTAGGAGTCCAACGCAGCTCGTTCATGGGGTCTCAGTCCGCCATCGCTGTCCTCCAAGAGTCGCCAAGCCTCACCAGGTGTCACCCCTGACTCTTGCTTTCGCTCGTGGATGATGAGGTGAAGCAGGTCAAACATGGGGAGGTCCTGCTCCACCGTGGAGCCCCAGTCGAGGTAGCCAAGGACGCCACCCTGAGTGTCCACCTGGACGTGTTTGCTGCGCAGGTCACCGTGAGAGCGGACGAGGGGGAACACCTCTCCGACGAGGGCCTCTCTCGCTCTCCACTCCATCTCCCTGAGCGCTGCGATCGTGCTGGTCTCTTTTGCTTTCTCGACTACCCGTCGGACGCGCTCCCCGACCAGTCGCTCACAGTCTCTCTCTGTGAACGTGGTCGCCGGACGGGTCGTCATCTTGGAGAGGTGAAGTGAGACGTCTCGGAGCATCCGCTCGACGCGTCGTGGGTCTCCGCAGATTTGACCTGCGGTGAGACCCTCAAGGCGCTCTTCGGCTGTGTACCAGATACCGTCCATCATGATCGCGCCGCAGGAGCGTGGGACCGGGAGCCAAGGGAACTCATCGCGCAGCTCGGAGAGCGCAGCGAGGTGCCTCTTCATGTGGCGCTTTTGATAGGACTCCATCGGGACGTGCAGGGCGAGCGGACGCGCGCCCTCAGACAAGAGGAGCGCGTTGCTCGCGCGCGTGTTCACGAGGTGCTCCAGCTCATGAGCGGCGGACCCGCCTGCGCCGAGCGCCTCGGTGATGAGGAGCTCTGAGAGCGGTCGCTCGAGCCTCGCGCGAGGCTTGTGCGCGATCAGGGCGTAGGAGGGCGTGAGGTGAGGGAAGAGGCCCAGCCCCTTCGCCAGCATCTTCAAGCGGTTCGAGCGCTCCTTCGGTCCGAGGGGGAGCGACGGGCCGCTGTCTCCGAGCGAGACGCAGAAGGTGAAGTCTCTTGAGTCCGGATAGAGGGCGTGAGGGCGCAGCCCGACGAGCCCTGCGCGTTGGAGCTCGGCTGAGTGCTCTGCGAGGGACTTCCCCTCGCCAGAGAAGAGGCTCTTGAGGTACTCGCCCGGTCTCCGGACCTCAAACTCACCGTGGACCCCGGTGGAGCGCTTGTAGGCGTAGCGGTTATCGGCGACGAGGACGACCTCACCGCGCGACACCCTCGCGAGCTCGGCGGCGCTCACCGACACCGCACGCTCACTGACGACGAGGTCGAAGCTCTCGTCAGGGTGTGGCAGGCGCCGCTCTCCGTCGGAGAGCTCGGTCTGCATCGGGAGCTTCAGCCCGCGCGCGCGGGCGTCCGCGAAGGCGAGGCGGCTGGAGCTCTCGTCCCGCAGCACGACCTCCCAGCCTAGTAAGGCAAGGCCTGCACCAGCTCCTGAGAAGGCGTTCCCGATGAAGAGCGCGCGCCCTCTGCGCGTGCGCAGGAGGGGGAGCCAAGCGGCTCGGCTATGGCGCAAGAGGAGCATCAAGTGCTCCGCGCGCTGAAGGGGCAGGGAGCAGAGGAGCTCCTCAAGGGATTCACGGAAGTCCGCGCCCTCTGCAGCGCTCGCTAGGAACTGCTTGAGGTCGTCGGCTTCCAGGGGCCAGGGTGAGTGTAGATCGGCAGGCATAAGGCTAGGTGCTCATGGCAACCCCTCCAGCGAACCCTATCCCACGGGCGAGGGGTCCCGATGAAATCCGGAGTTAGATGTCCGTCCCTGGAGGCGGAGGTCAATTGTTGGGGCGGTAGAGCGAGGAGCTGGTGGGTTTATAGGGCTTTCCAGCTTCGGGCCAGCGCTCTCACCCCCTCTCTCAATGAGCATCCAGGTCCACAGGAGAAGCAGATGAAGATGAACCCCCAAGCGTCCCACAGCGACGGCCCCCGCCGCATCGGCCTCGTGGTGCCGAGCTCGAACACGACGATGGAGACAGAGCTCCCGGAGATGTTTCGTCGCATGTCAGGGGCCGGCTCTCCGCAGCTGACCGTGCACTCTTCGAGGATGCGCATGCGCACCGTGAGCCCAGAGGAGCTCCTGAAGATGGACGCCCAAGCGGACCGCTGCGTAGAAGAGCTCGCAGACGCCGAGGTGGACGCCGTCGCCTACGCGTGTCTCGTCGCGGTGATGTGCCAAGGGCCTGCCTATGCAGCGCAGCTCGAGGGGAGGCTCCAGGCGCGTATGGGCGAGAACAGCGCGCCGGTGGTCACGAGCGCTGGCGCCCTGAAGGACGCGCTCAGTCACCTGAAAGCAAAGAGGGTCAGCCTCATCGCTCCATACCTCCCCGAGCTGACAGCCAAGGTCGTGCACGGGATCGAGTCGGAAGGCGTCGAGGTCGTCGACGCGATCTCGCTCGGCATCTCCGACAACGTCGCGGTCGGGAGGAGGTCCCCGCTTGAGCTCATTGAGGAGTCGAAGCGGCTCAACGTGCAGGGCGTGGACGCGGTCATCCTCTCTGCCTGCGTGCAGATGCCTTCGCTCGCTGCCGTCCCCCTGGTAGAGGCCGCCCTCGGCGTACCCGTGATCAGCGCTGCGACCGCGACCGTCTTCTCACTTCGAAAGCAGCTCAACTGGGACGCGCCGGTGGCTGGCGCTGGGCAGCTCTTGGGAGGTGCCCAGTGAGCCCTCTCTCGCTCGGCTCAACCCTTGTGACGGGCCTCATCATCGATCGTCTGAGGCGTGAGCCTGTCTTGCTGCAGCTGCCTCAGGTGTACACCTTGATCGCGCCTTCGACCTCTCAAGGAGCCGCTTCGCTGGACGCGATGAAGCGGCGTCTGCCCGGAAAGAACTACGGCACAGCGGCGGGAGATCTGCGCGCCTTCTGGGAGATGATTCGCTCGGAGGAGCTCCCTCAGGGCGTGGACTCAGCCCTCGTGTTAGAGGCGACACGAGACGTCTTCTATCGATGCCAGGTAGGTGATGAGTCTGTGGACACGAAGGTCGTCCGAGGTGGAAGTCACCAGACGCTGGTCTTAGGCGGGGTCGCGCGAGAGCTGATGCGCGAGATCGAGGCGGCCTTTCAGGGAGAGGAGGAGCCGGCGCTGTTCTGCGGTCACTCTTTCAGCGCGCCGCTCATCACCAGCTGCAATGTCAGCGGAGACCCTCTGGGCTCGATCACAGATGAGGACCGCGCGAAAGACTTCATCCGGCAGCGCGGCGTGGGGCTCTGGGTGCGGAGCCCTGAAGAGGCGGGCGAGAGCGGCTCCTATCCGATCTTGGATCTAGGCGCAGACGGGATCCGTATCGGACGTGAAGGACCTGGTCTCGAGCGCATCCTGCGCCGTATGCCAGCGGGCGCGGTGAGGGATCGTGAAGCCGGCTAGATGTGGCGCGCGCTTCATGAGGGCTTGAGTTAGCTCAGCTCCTACAAATAAAGAGGCGGGACCCGGTTTACCCGGGCCCCGCCTCCTCTCTCTGGAGTCCTCCGCATTGGAGTGCAATGCGAAGGAGGCTTTTGTGTGTGCGTGTTAGATAGGGCGGCGGATGCGGCGGCGGAGGTCAGTGACCTCATCCACTACAGGATCCTCTGCCGGGGGAGGGACACCTACATCAAGCGCTCGAGCGCAAGCGGGGAGCGAGACATGGGCGGCGATCGAGGGAGGGAGCAGAGTCCCAGAGGCCTCCGCGCTCTCGAGGGCGTCCTCTTGAGCGAAGACCAAGACTGCACCAGGGCTCCGGAGCGGGAGCGCACCGGTGCTCTGGAGCTTGCCAGCGCCGAGGCTCGTGACCTCGAGCCAGTGATCGTTGAGGCTTTGGGCCGGGAAGGGGAACGCGAGGGTGCCTTGCGCAGGGAGCGCGAGGTGCAGGACCGCCGCGCGGTCGGAGCTCGCGAAGCTCACGACAAGGGTCCCTCTCGAGAGGTTCCGGGCCTCGAGCGTGTGCTCGGTGATGTTGCAGCTGAAGATGAGGGGCTCGGGGCTGGCCTCAGGAGCTGTTGCGAGAGAGAGTAGGAGGCTGGGGAGGAGCATGTTGTCTTCCTTCTTGAGGGGGAGGAGGTCCCCCGGGAAGACAGCTATCGACATCACATGGTCAGCGCTTGAGGGCGCTAGAGCCCGTCCCCGCATGCGGGACAGGCGCTCGTGGATCGGGCGGCTAGCGTGCAGGGAGAGCCCCTGGACGCCGCAGGCTTAGTTGCACGTAAGCCCCTTTAAATAAGGCACTTATGTGGAATTGTGTGCCTAGGGAGTGATCTAGAGCGCCCCTC
>JAKVCE010000480.1 GCA_022447405.1 Planctomycetota bacterium
CGGTGCCCCACAGGCCGAAGGCAGGGAGGCTCGCGAGGAAGAGCCCTGTGGCGGTCAGGCCGCCTGGGCTGAGCTCGAGCCTTCGCTCGGCGAGACGCATCGTTCCTATGAGGAGGAGCAAGCCAGCGAGCGCAGAGGAGAGGCGCGCGGCGACAGTGATGTCCACGCCCGCGCGCTCGAAGAGTGAGAGCCACAGGACCCAGAGGAGGTTGGAGTAGCCCTCCACGGGGAGCTCCCGCGCTGTGTCGAAGACGAGGCCGCTCCCGGCGGCGAGCATCGCTGAGTAGCGATATGAGATGAAGGCGTCGTCGCAGACGAAGTCGAAGCGCAGCGCGAGCCAGCAATACACGAGCCCGGCTGCTGCATAGGCGGCGAGGCACATCTTCCCAGGACCGGACATACGGGCAGCCTACTGAAGCAGAGAGTGCGCTCCAACGAGCTCGAGGCGTTAGGCTCTGCCCATGCCCCGCTGGCTCCCCCGTCTCCTCTGGATCGTCCTGTCCCTGACCCTCGCTGGCTTGGCCTATGGCCCCCTGCAGGGGGCAGGGCCTGTGGGGGAGGACTTCCAGGTCCTGGATGACGTCTCCAGGATCGCCTGGCCGGCTGATTCAGAGGCGGAGAAGCCGGGCCTCTCCGAGCTCCTCGAGGTCCACGGGCAGGACGAGCGACCCCTCGCCGCGCTCTCGCTGGTCCTCACGAGCAGGCTCTGGACAGAGGCCGGCGAGTGGACGCCCGGCGCCGTGTTCTCGCTGCGGCTGGAGAACCTCGCCCTCTTATTCCTCGCGGCGATCGGGATCTCCCGCTTCTTGCGCCGCATGCTCGAGCCATGGGCGGGGAGAGAGCAGGCGCGGGCCGCATCTCACGCGGCGCGGGTCCTGGTAGCCCTGCACCCCCTCGCCGCCGGCGCGGTGGCCAGCGCTGCCGCGCGCGGAGATCTCTTGGGCGCCGCGCTCGCTGGCTTCGCAGCGAACATGTTCCTGCGAGGTCGCCAAGAGCGCTCGAAGAAGCTCGTGCTCCAGGCAGGTGTCTTGACGGTCGCCGCCGGCTGCGCCTCCGAGATCGCCTTCTTCGTGGGCCCGATCGTCGCGCTCGGCGAGTTCACCTCCTCTCGCCGACACCTCAGGATGAAGCGCCGCCTGCGCACCGCCGCGACCTCCGGGGTCGCCTTCTTGCTCTGTGCGCTCATCGAGCCCGCCTTCGCGGCCCTCGGCCCTGGCGCGCGCCAGCCTGACATGGCTAGCGCGTTGGGCATCTTCGACGGGAGCAGCGGCCTGAGGCTCGGGCTAGGCCTCATGCTCGAGCGCCTCGGGATGCTCGTCGTGCCTGTGAACCAGAGCGCTCTGGGCCTAGAAGGTTTCGCGCTCGCGGGGATCCTCGGGCTGGTCGTCCTCCAGCCTGCGCTCATCGCCGCGCGCTCCGCGCCGCGTATGTGGGGCTGGGTCCTCTTCTGGTGGATCGTCCTCATCGTGCTCGCCCAGCTGCCTGCGGCTGACGTGCGCGTTCACCCTGGAGACCTGACGAACGCGCCCCTGCTCCTCCCTGCCGCCGTGGTCGCTGCGGTCGGCGTGGCCCTCGCCGCGACCTCGAACTCAGGCCGCCGACGCTTCGTGCTGCCTGCCTTGGCGGCGTGCGTCTTCACCCTCTTGGCACAGGGAGACGCGCGGGCGATCGCCGCCGCCTCACAGCGCGCGGGAGAGGTGAAGGCGGCGCTCCTGGAGGCGCGTGAAGAGCGCGGCGAGGCCGCCTTGCTCTTGTCGGTGGACCCGCTCGGGTTTGAGGGCGAGGACGCGGTCACCCTGGTCCAAGGGCACCGGGTCCTCCCGTCGGACATGGCGACCCTCGTGGGTCTGGACCCCAGCCGCGCTCAAGGTCTCAGCTATGAGGCCTTCTTCGCGCTCCTCGCGGACCCCAGCTGGGACGAGCTGCGCAAGGACGGCGTCATCGTTCAAGGCCTCAGCGAGGCGCCCGCGTGGATCCCGCCTGCGGAGGAGTCGACCGG
>JAKVCE010000481.1 GCA_022447405.1 Planctomycetota bacterium
GACCTTCAAGAGCGCACGCACGAGGGCCTCCTCTCCTCGGTAGGAGACGATCCGCGGCGGCACGACCTCTCCTCCCTGTCCGCGCAAGGAGCCGAGGTCGACCTCTGCCACGTCCCCTACGTTTCCGAAGAGACGGATGGTGACGCGCCGCCCACCGTAGGAGAGCACCACGGCGTTCATCGCGTCCGAGCTGTCTCGGAAGCCCAGCTCGCGCATCCGCTGCTCAGCCTCGATGCGGCCCTCCACAGGCCCCTCCAGCTCGTGACGAGTGAGCTCGATGATGTCCCTGCGACTCTCCTTCACCAGCGCGAGCAGGCGGTAGAAGCGCGCCTGCAGCTCCGCCCCGATCGCCGTCATCGGCTGCACGTAAGAGACGAAGAAGACGTCCACCTCGAGGGTGTAGTTGGACTCAACGAACTCCTGGAATGCGCGCTCGTGCTCAGCGAGGGCCTCGCTGTCCCCCAGTCGCTCCGCCTGCTGCTCAAAGTCGAGCCAGCCGCGGTCGCCGGTCAGCCTGAAGTGCTCCTCGGCTGAGGAGGGCTTGGCGGGTAAGGCCTCAAGCTTCCTCCGGGTCTCTTCATCGAAGGTGTTCTCACCAGCTGAGGTGAGGTCAAAGCGCACTCGCACGCCTGGACGCTCCGAGAGCCACGTCAACCCGATCGCGATCACAGAGGCCAGGGCCACCCCGAGCACGACCTGGGCGGTGATGCCCGCCCTCACAAGCTTCCCTGTACCCCTCATCATCACCACCACCTGCGCGACTCGACGACGCGTGAAGCGAGGAACAGCAGCAGCCCGATGGAGGCCAGGAAGAAGACGATCGGACCTGAATCCAAGAGGCCGATGTTGAAGGACTTGTGGAAGTGCCCCATCACGTCCCCCAGCTCAAGGACGGTCTCGATCATGCCGTCATCACCTGGGGCAAAGTTGAGGAAGCGCGGGGTCACGATCAGCGAGACGTTCACCAGGAAGCCGATCATCACCGCGGGGATGGAGTGGTTCACGACGGCGCTCGCCAACATGCCGACCCCGCAGAAGAGCCCGCTGGCGAGGCAGGCGCCGATGTAGGCCCCGATGAGCGGCGGCCAATCAGGTGAGGTGCCGAGCGCGTGGTATGTCACCCCATAGATGAGGAAGGAGCTCCACAAGGCCGCCATGAAGGTGAAGGCCGCGAGGAACTTCCCCGTCACCACAGCCCCGTCCGTCACCGGGGCAGTGAGCAGGTACTCCATGGTCCCGCTCCGGTACTCACCAGCGAGCATCCCCATCGTGAGGATGGGAGGGACGATCGCGAGCACTACCCAGAAGACCCAGGTCCCACCGAGCATGGCCTCAAAGGTGGCGGTCACGTCACCGCCTGAGCGTTCGAGGACCCCGAGAGTGAACATCCCATTCAGGAACAAGATCACGCACAGGAGCAGCCACGCGAGCGGCGTGGCGAAGAGCAAGGAGAGCTCCCTCCTGTAAACCGCCGCCAAACCTCTCACGCCTCGCCCTCCTCAGCTTGATCGCAGTCATCTGCTGGAGGCGCGGTGGAGTCTGCCCCAGTGGGCTTATTGAGGTCACGGGTCGCGCCACCGTCGAAGGGGTTTAGGGAGTAGATCTGCTTCGCTTCGGCAGGGCCAGGCTCTCCCGGCGATGCCATCGGGAGCGCGCCCCCGAGCTCACTAGAGACCTCAACGGGCGCATCCTGGGCGGGCGCCTCCTGTGGACGGTCCACGTCCACTTCACTCGCCTCCGCAGCAGACCCCACAGCGATCCGCGCGAAGACCTGCTCGAGGGTGGGCTGCTGATAGGAGAGCTCACGAATCGCCCAGCCTTTGACGTGCGCGAGGGCACCCACGTCCTCACGAAGATCCTCCACAGCGTCAATCTCAAGCACGTGGTGGATCCCGAGCTGACCTAGGTCACGGACCTCCCCCACGCCACCGATCGCAGAGAGCGCGCTCTTCGCGGCCTCGACGTCAGCACCCAAGAAGGCCTCTAGGCGCAC
>JAKVCE010000482.1 GCA_022447405.1 Planctomycetota bacterium
CCCGTGGCACCCGCACGATCAGAGGGCCGGGCTGGTTTAGGGACTCATCGGGCGTCCGTGTGTCAGCCAGATATCGTGCGCACGAGAGCGTCTACAAGACGCCCTCCTTTGGGATGCGCCCCGCGAGGAGCTTGGACAGCTGAGCCTCGCGGACGTCACCTGCTCTCGCGCTTGAGCGCGTCGGAGCGACCGTCCGGCGCGACACCAGCGGCCTGGGCCTCGCGCACGTCCCGCTGTTGGTAGAGGCCGCGCTCAGCCGGGAGGCCGCGCGCCTCAGGGTGGAGGTAGCTGCCGCGGTCAGCGGGCGCCTTTTCCACCTCAGTCGGGATCCGGTTCGCCTCGGCCCACGGGTCCTTCCGGATCCCCGTGACCTGCCAGGAGACCTTGAGGCCCTCGTTGCCTCCAGCGATCGCGAAGCGGTTGCCTTCGATCTCCTCAGAGACATAGACCGGGGCGAAGCCACCCACGCAGGTCAGCTGGTAGCGGAACTCACGGTTCAGGCTCTCGAACCAGTCAGGGAGCTCGACCTCGACCACGCCCGTCGCGTCGAAGACGGCGTTGCCGTTGTAGACATTCATCATGTCCGGGCTCTCGACGAAGGAGTGGAAGAGGTACTTGTTCTCCGGATCGAGCGGGTGGTCGATCTTGAAGGAGCCGCCGCCCTTGCTGAGCCCCCCGGTGACGTCGACGTTTCCGATGAAGGTGCCAGCTGTGGCTCCGTTATTCCCCTTGGCGTAGACGCCGTATCCGGAGCCGTTGGCCTCTGCACGGACGCCATAGTTGTTGTTGCTCGCACTGATGGCATAGGCCTTCACGCCGTAGTTGACCGCGGCGTTGGAGTCCTCTGCACGTGCGTCGACGGCGACGTTGGTGCTCCCTCCAATGGCGTCTGCGTCAACGGCGGTGCGATCCCCAATCCCAGATCCTGTCGCTCGCGCCTTCAGGCCTTTCCAGCCACCCGAGAACTCTCCGCCGATCCCATAGTAAGGCGTGTTGTCATTGACCCCGCGGACAGCAGGGCGATCGCTAAATGTGCCAGTGAACTCCGCGTCCAAGACGCCATTGATGAATCCAAGCAAGCCGGTCCCTGAGCTGTTGCTCGCAAAGGACCCGTTCACTCCGTCGACATCTCCTGTCACAGAGAGGTCCTTGTCGAGCGAGAGGCCACCGTTGATGGCGTTGAGGTTCACCGGCACATCTCCCGGATAGCCGAGGCTCAGGGAGGTGGAGCTCACGGGCGCGTGGACCTTCAGAGATCCCCAGGTGCCCCCGGCGAGGGTCCCTTGTTCGGTGATGACCTCCATGAAGACCGAGTCACCGCCACCGTTCGTCATCGCGACTCCTGCGGGGCTCGTCATGTCGAGGTAACCGTTTGAGTTGAGGCCGACTGCAGCATTCCCGCTCGGACCGGAGAGCGCCAAAGCGCCGCCCTCGGCGACGTCTAAGACGTTGACGTTGAGCGAGTCGAGCTGGGCGGAGTACGCGTTCAGGTGGTAGCCGACCATGGCCCCGCTCCCGACGTCGATGTTGCCGCCGTTCATGATGAGGTCCCCGCCCGTGAAGACCAGCTGGTCGTTCACGTTGGGGGTGAGGTTGAAGCGACCCTCTGCGCCAAACTGAAGGCCGGCCTGATCCATCAGCCGCAGGTCGCCACCGCTGACTATGAGGTAGGGAGGGTCCTCACTCGTGCTGCCGCCGCCGCCGCCGGGCTCGACCACGATGACGACCTCGGGGACGTCGGGGTTCTCGTAGACCGTGCCCGAGGAGCGGACCTTGGCCGTCGAGGTCGCGCCGCTCGAGGAGCGGCGCTTGATGACGACATCTCCGTCATCGTCGTCATCATCATCGTCGTCATCTTCCATGGCGAAGAGGCGTGGCATGACCTGGAAGAAGATCTGGTCTCCAGTCATGAGATCGGAGATCCCGAGCTCTCCTTTGACCTGCAGGTTCCTGCCTATATAGAGGCTCTGCCCTGTGTAGTCGAAGGAGTC
>JAKVCE010000483.1 GCA_022447405.1 Planctomycetota bacterium
ACAGCTCAAGGCGAGCCCTCTCTCTTCATCGCATCACCAGACCCTGTAGAGGTTCACCTGACCGACCAAGGAGCCGATCTCGTCGGCTCTATCTTCGCTGAGGGCCTCCTGAGCGGGGGCCTCTAGAACTCCCAAGGGAGCAAGCTAACTAGCCCGCTTGCCGAGATAGAGTTTAAGAGCCCCAATGCTTAGACACCTGACACTCCTCCTCTCGCTCCTCTCCGTCAACACGGCCTGCAGCGAAGCGCCAGCCCCGCCCACCAAGGGGCTCGTCATCGAAGGGGGCGACTTGGACCGGCCGTACTTCCATGACTTCGGCGTCATCCTGGACGGGACCAGCCCCTCGCACGTCTACCGCTTCAGGAACACAGAGAGCAACCCTGTCACCTTGAAGGACGTCCTCGCCTCCTGCTCCTGCGCAGTACCCACGGTGCGGGTGGTCTCAAGGAGCGGGGCCGTGACTCCTGGCCGCCTCCGCAACGACGGCGCCGTCTGCGTCATCCCCCCTGGCGACGCCCTAGAGGTAGAGGTCGAGATGGACACCTCTCGCATACGCCGAAAGAACACGGACCGCCTCTCCACCGTCCGCCTCAGGACCAGCTCCGCTGTCACGCCCTTCCACACGCTTGAGATGCACGTGAAGGTCCAGCAGTTGATCCAGGCGACGCCCTGGGAGATCGAGCTAGGCGAGATCCCTAGGAACGAGATCGGGCGTGGAGAGACCGTCGTGATCGTCGCCGTACAAGACGCCGACGTCGAACTCCGGACCGCCCGCTCTCTCTCCCCAGAGCTGGAGGTCACCTCCACCGAAGAGGAGCGCTTCGGCCAGCGGGTGTGGGTGGTGGAAGCCCAGCTAGAGCCGGGGCTCCCCATGGGCCCCTGGGCCGGAGCTCTCCAACTGATCGTCGACGCGGCTGCCTTTGATCCCCCAGAGAGGAAGGTCCGAGTCCCCGTACGCGCCAACGTCGTCGAAGACATCGTGCTCAGGCCTAGGCGTGTCTTCCTCATGCGAAGCAACGAGCGAGGCGCCGAGTTCACCGCAGAAGCTCTGATCCCCGGCGCGCGCTTCACCATCAGCAGCGCAGAGCTGAGAGACTGCCCGGACAGGCTCTACACCACTGAGGTGACCCCGATCGCCCCTGACGCGAGAGGCCAGGCGGCCAAGTGGAAGATCCGAGTCAAGCCGACCGAGGTCAGCCAAGAGGGTGAGGTGAACGCTCGACTCGTCGTCACCCTCGACACGGGAGAGGTGCTCGAGTCGGCCCTCCTGGGGCGCTAGCTCTCGCTAGGCCTTCACGCGCGCGAAGCGCCGCTTCCCAACCTGGACCAGGAGCTCACCGTCAGGCGGCTCAACGCTCACCATCGCTTCAGTCGCGACCTCGCCGTCCAGACGGACCCCGCCCTGCGTGACCAGCCGGCGCGCTTCGCCACCCGATGAGGCGAGCTTGAGCTCCCGGAGCAGGTTCGCGAGCGGCATCGCGCCGTCACCCGGCCAGGAGACCACGGGGATGTCGTCGGGGAGCTGCTTCTCACGGAACTGTCGGTCAAAGGCAGCGGCGGCTGCCTCAGCCTCCTCCTCGCCGTGCAGGAGAGTCACCATCTCCTTGGCGAGCCGCACCTTCGCGTCTCGTGGATGTCCGGCCAATAGCTCCCCGACCTCGTCCATAGGCAGGCGAGTCAGCTGGGTAAACCAGACCTCCATCACCTCATCCTCGACAGCCATGGTCTTTCCAAAGACCTCTCCGGGCTCATCCTCAAACAGGATGGCGTTCCCATAGGACTTGCTCATCTTTCGGCCGTCGCTGCCGTTGATGAGCGGCGTTGTGACGCAGATCTGCGGGCGCTGCCCCTCCTGCTCTTGCAGCTGCCTGCCGACGAGGAGGTTGAAGAGCTGGTCTGTGCCGCCGAGCTCGACGTCAGACCTGACCTGCACTGAGTCCCAGCCCTGCATCAGGGGGTAGAGGAACTCATGAATCCCCACGGGCTCTGA
>JAKVCE010000484.1 GCA_022447405.1 Planctomycetota bacterium
GGGAGGAGCACCCCGTAGCGATCGGGCGCGTGACGACAGAGGGCGTCGCTTCGGGTGGCGAGCTCAAGGTCCGCTGGGAGTCGATGGTCGGAATCGGCGACGGCGAGGGGCTGGCGTCCGCGCGTCTCTTCACCGGGGGTGGGATCCTCGGCGTGCCCCGCGGGCTCCTGGTCGGTGACGCCGAGCTGCCGCGGGCTGTCGGTGTGCACGAGCTCTTGATTCAACCTGGCACGGACGCCTCGAACTGTCAGTGGGCTGAGGTGTGGATCGGGACCGAGCAGGGGGCGGGCTCGTGAGCCTCTCGCACATTGGCGCTTGGCTCGTCGCCCTCGTCTGGTTCGCCTGGGCTTCGGCGGTGGACACGCAGCTCTCTCTGGCAGCGGCGACCTCTCCTTGGGTCCCTAGCTTGGGCGTCGCGCTGATGGTGGCTTGGGCCGTGCGCATGGAGGCAGGCACCCTCTGGGCGCTCGCCTGCCTCGCGGCGCTCGCGCGCGGCTCCTTCTCTGTGGAGCCGCCGGTCGCGATCCTCGCGGGGAACCTCGCGGTCGTCATGCTGATCCGGTTCGGGAGGCGCTCCTTCGATCTCGCCCGGCCCATCGGTCGCTCCCTGGTCGCGGGCGCGGTCGCCGCAGGCTGGGTCCTCTGGGCCTGGCTCGTCCTGTTCGCGCGCCACGGCGAGGGGGCGCACCCCACCTGGGAGGTGCTCGCGAAGGCGGGGGCGAGCACGGCGCTCTTGACCCTGCTCCTCGGCGGGTACTTCGCCAAGCTCCCTGGCGCGCGCGCGCTCCTGGAGAGGAGGTCGCTGCGGTGATCGGTCGGCGCTTTGGTCCCCTCGTCGTCCTGGTCGCGCTGGGCGTGGGCCTCGTCTTGAGCCGCGCAGCACGCATCCAGCTCAAGGAGCATGAGACCTGGGCGAAGGAGGCGGCGAATCTCGAGCGCTCTTCGCGCAGGCTCCCGTATCACCGCGGGAAGATCCTCGCGCGCGATGGTGAGGTCTTGGTGGAGGACGAGGAGCGCTACCTCGTGAGCTTCGAGTGGCGGGAGTTCCGCCGCGAGAACCCCATCGGTCAAGTGGCCCTGGCCAGCTCCGCGTGGACGGGAGAGTCGGTCGAGCTCCTCGAGGACCCGGACGAGCTCGCCGAGCGAGGCCTCGAGCTCTTAGAGCTCTCTCCGAACGACCTCTCCTTGTTGGCAGAGATAGACAGGACGCGCGCCGCTGACATGGCCTTCTACCTGCGACGGATCGCTGCCCTCGGCGAGCGAGCGGACGCCCGCCTGCGCCAGTTGATGACGGAGCGTGAGGGCGCGCGGAGCGTCCTCGCGCTCGCAGCAGAGGCCTGCGAGGAGGCGCGCTCTGAGCTCCGTGGCGAAGACGCGATCCGAGAGCACGTCCGTGCGCGTTGCTGGGCCTCGCTCTATGACCTGGACCAGTTGGAGCTCTCCTTGGGTCGCGAGCGCGGCTCCCTCTTGCTGGAGCTCGCCCGCCGGGGGAGCGACGTGGAGGACGCCGTCGCCAGCCGGATGTTCCGCCGCGCGGCGGGGATCCCAGCGGGGAGGCTCGAGGCGTCAGCGCTCGCCTCCTGGGACCTCGCTTGGCTCAGGCGTGCGCTCCGGTGGAGTGACGAGCGCTTGCTCGAGTGGCACGAGCGGGCGCGCAGCGACTGGCAGGAGTACATGCTCACCCGCATCGCCCCAGGCGCGGCCTTGGAGGCGAGGCTCAATCGCGAGGAGAGCACCGCAGATGACCTCTTCTGGATGCTCTCTCCCGCGATCGCTACGACTGAGGGCTCGCAGCGCTCAGCGCTCCTCCCGTGGGGGGAGGGGCTCCTCGGAGGTCCGTCGCCAGCGCTCTTCGAGGGGCCAGCGTCGCCTAGCTCCAGCGACCAGCTCCCCTCCTTCTTGAAGCCTACGCGGCAGGCTGAAGGGAGCGCTTGGAGCCCCACTCAAGACCTCTTCCTCTCGACTGGGGCTGAGTTCACGCTCGGCGAT
>JAKVCE010000485.1 GCA_022447405.1 Planctomycetota bacterium
GATCGATCGAGCTCGACCCTAAGCGTCCGGTCATCATCATGACGGGCTTCGCCTCGCTGGAGCAGGCGCAGGAGGCGGTGGAGCTGGGCGCGAGCTTGTTCGTTCAGAAGCCCTTCCGAAATGAGGCTCTGGTCTCGATGGTGGAGACCTGCGGTCGACTCCGTGACTTGGAGGCCGAGAACGAGCTCCTCCGTAGGAGGCTAGAGGGTGGTGATGGCTTCGACGGCGTCGTCGGTCACTCCGCTGCTATGCGCTCAGTCTTTGACCGCGTCCGAACCGTGGCTCCTACCGAGGCGACTGTCCTGATTGAGGGGGAGAGCGGCACGGGGAAGGAGCGCATCGCCCGCGCCGTCCATCGCGAGAGCGGTCGGGCGGAGGGGCCCTTCATCGCGCTCTCGTGCGCGGCGCTTCCGGAGTCTCTGCTTGAGGCTGAGCTCTTCGGTCATGAGCAGGGGGCCTTTACGGACGCCCGGCGGTCTCGCAAGGGCAGGTTCGAGCAAGCTGACGGGGGCACGCTCTTCCTCGATGACATCGATGACATGCCGCTCGGGGTCCAGGTGAAGCTGCTGCGGGTGCTGCAAGAGCGCTCGTTCGAGCGCGTCGGTGGCGGAGACTCTATAGAGGTCGACATACGAGTCCTTGCGGCGACCAAGGCCCCCCTGAGGGAGCTCGTGCGGGAGGGCAGGTTCCGTGAGGACCTCTACTACAGGATCCAGGTCGTCCCGATCGAGCTCCCGCCCCTCCGTGAGCGAGACGGAGACGTCCCTCACTTGTTCGCTCACCTCTTAGAGCGTCACGGTGGCGGCCGCTCCTATCACGTGAGCAGCGCGACGATGCGGGCGCTAGAGCGCTACGCATGGCCCGGAAACGTCAGGGAGCTGGAGAACGCCGTGCAGCGCGCTGTGGCCCTCGCAGGTGGTCGTGAGGCGCTCGTCCTGGAAGATCTCTTGCCGCAGGACCCAAGGTGGCGCGCTGCTATTGAGGTCAGCGATGAGCTGCGGCCGCTCAAGGAGGTCGTCAGGGAGGCTGAACGCCGCCACCTTGAGCGTGTCCTAGAGGCAACGAGCGGTCATCGCTCCCAGGCTGCCGAGCTCCTGGGGATCTCGCGGAAGGTCCTCTGGGAGAAGCTGAAAGACCACGGACTGGGGAAGGAGTGATCGTCATGAACTCCGCGACAGTGCCCATGGGTGATGGTTTTCAGGTGATCGCAGATCTCCATTTGGACCCTTCCGACGAGAGCTCTTGCGCAGCCTTCGGAGAGTGGTTGGACTCGCGCGATGGGCTCCGCCGCCTCGTCATCCTCGGCGATCTCTTTGACGCCTGGGTCGGGCCCGCGCACGCGCAGCTTGAGGGCGCCAGGCAGGTCCTCTCTGCGCTGCGCCGTGTGAAGGATCGCGGCGGCGAGGTCGAGCTCTTGTGGGGGAACCGTGACTTCCTCTTGGACGAGCGGGTCGCGGCCGATGCTGGGGCGACCCTCCGTCGCGACGCTCTGGTCGGCGTAGGCGAGGCCGGCGAGCGCGCGGTCTTCGTTCATGGAGATGAGCTGTGCACTCTCGATCACTCGTATCAACGACTCAGGCGCATCCTCCGCTCTAAGGTCGTGACCGGCGCGCTCCTCAGCTTGCCGCTCTGGTTTACGCTGCGCCTCGCCCGCAAGCTTCGCGCCCAGTCTGAGCGCGCGGTCGGAAGCAAAGCTCCGGAGGAGATGGCTATGCAGGAGGACGTCGTGCTCAAGATCGCTGAGGAGGCCCAGGCCAGCGCTTTGATCTGTGGGCACGCCCACCGCTGGCGGGATGAGGAGCTCTCAGGCGGCGTCCGCTGGATCGTCTTGGACGCGTTCGGGGGCGAGTTGGACTGCCTGGCGCATCGCCCAGGAGAGGGGTTGGTGGGCACGCACTCGGGATATCGCGAGCGGAGGGGCGCTTGATCGTCGCCATCGATGGGCCGGCAGGCGCTGGCAAGAGCACCGTCGCGAGGGCCTTGGCTGAA
>JAKVCE010000486.1 GCA_022447405.1 Planctomycetota bacterium
GAGGCTCTGGGTCTGGTGCGTCGAGGAAGGAGCCTCGCTGCTGTCGGGCTCCTAGCTCCCTTGGAGTTTGAGCCTGGGCATCTTGGGAGGGTCGAGTGGTGGGATCCGGAGGAGGAGCAGCGCTTGGTCCTCAACGTCGCCGATGAGTCTCTGCAAGAGTACGAGCGCTGCCTCGGCGCGCACGTGGACGGCTGGCGAGACGCCGCTGCTAGGCACCGCGCCGCGTATGGCTGCTTTGACACTCGCGCTCCCTTCGAAGAGGTCCTTCGCGGGATCTTGGGGAGCTGAGGCCTTGGGGGTCGAGCTCGCTGGCTTGGTCTGGGAGCGGCCGATGGCTTGGTGGGGCCTCATCCTCCCGGTCCTGGTGCTCTTGGCGGCGAAGCAACCACTCCGGCCTCGCCTGATGGCGACTGGCGCGCTCAGCCTGTGGCGTACGGTCAGGGAGAGCCCCGGCGCAGGTGGCAGCGAGCGCCCCGCCGTGCCCTGGGCGATCTGGTTTCTTTGCGCCGGTTTGACTGCAGGGGTCCTCTCGATGGCCGGTCCGCGCTCCATCTCTGCGGGGGTGTCGAGGAGCTGGGTCGTCGTGGTCGATCGCAGCCCGGTGACCTACTTAGCGGCGTCAGCTGAAGAGAGCCGACTGGAGAGGGGCTTGGGGCTCTTGGAGGAGGAGTGGAGGGGGTATGTGCGTGAAGGCGACAGGGTGCGCTGGTTCGATGGGAGCGAGTGGAGAGAGGGGATGAGCTTCCCAGAGGACTGGCGGAGCGCGCCGCGCTCGCCCGCGGGCGCGCCGGACTGGGAGAGGTGGGACGCGCCGGGGAGCGTCTGGCTCTGCGCACGCCCGCCAGCGTGCGAGCCGCTTGAGGCGTCGATCTGTGCGAGCGGCGGGGACGCCGCGCTAGGTCCCGTCGCGATCGACGGAGCGGATCGGCTGGACTGGGATGGCGTGGGAATGGTGCGGGTGCCTGGCGCCGCGCCCCGACGTGTCATTCGCTTGGCTGGGGTCGGCGGTGACCTCGTCAGCTTCGTGGAGCTCTGGGCCGAGGAGAGGGGCCTTGAGCTCTCTCGCGGAGCGGCCTCCGGTGACGATGTACTCGTCCTCAGGAGAGCGGGCGACGGGGCGAGCGAGCCTCAGCGCGGCGCGCTCTCAATCCTCCCTGGCGAGGAGAGCTTAGGGGACCGCGACCCTGCGGCCTTCGCCCTGCTCTGGAGTGAGCGTCTCGACGAGGCCTGCCTCCCAGCGGCGGGACTCTCTCCCGTGAGCGCGCGCGCCCCGATCGGGAATGCGATGTGGATCGCAGGGAGAGCGCCCGATGAACGCAGGGACGGCGGCCTGCCTGGCCGCGCGTGGGAGGGCTGGCTGGCCCTCCTCTCCTGCGGACTGGTCGCGGTGGCGCTCATCGGCTCACCGCGCTGAACATTCCGCTGGATAGCGCGGGAGGGGTCACGGTGCCTGCGCGCAGAGCGCGCTCGTTGGCATCACAGGCTGCGCGTCACGGCGCATGCTTCAAGCTCTCATCAACGCTTGGGCGCGACGGGCTAGGCAGCCCTGGGTCGCGCTCTTTGGCGCTCTCCTCCCGGGGGAGCTCCCGCTCCCGAACTCCGGCTTTGACGCGGACCTCAGCGGATGGACCGTCACCGCGCCGGCCGGCTCGGTGCAGCACGGCGCTGCGTCGGGAGCGGAGGGCGGGAGCGCTAGGCTGCGCGTAGGAGGCGGAGCCGACGCGAGCCTGGAGGCGGCGCTCTCGGTCGGCGACGTGGGCGACGCGATCGACTGGCTCCCCTCGCCCGGCCAGCCTGGTGAGCGGCCGCGCTTCGGCGCGCGGGTCATGAGGACAGCCTCATCAGACGCGGGCACCTTCGCGCTGGAGGTCGCGGCGGTCGGCGCAGCTGGCGAGCGGCTCTTGGCGAGGGGAGAGGTCTCGCTTCGGGGGCTCGCGCAAGGGCGCTGGCTGTGGGTGGACGCCGCCTCAATCGAGGGCGGTC
>JAKVCE010000487.1 GCA_022447405.1 Planctomycetota bacterium
GGCGAACCCCAGCCTTGGCGCTGACCGGGGTCAGGGTCAGCTGCCCCGCGGCCCGCTCAATGGTGTTGACCCGCTTGGTGCGTTGGTTGGTCCGCTCCATGACGCCGGGGGGGTAGATCTGCGCGAGCCACTCCAGGATCTCTTGCCCCTCGAGTCGGCGCGTACGCTTGGGATATTTCAGGGCGCGGCGCAGGGCCCGGCTCCAAGGAACCCGCTCGACCACCGGGACCTGGTAGTTCTTCATTCGCTCGTCGTGCAGCTTGACGAGGACCTGCGAGTAGTCACGGCTGGTCGCGAGGAAATCGTGGAGCTCACCCCGGTCTATATAGATCCTTCCGAGGTCGCTCTCGTTCTCCCCGGTCCTGAAGGTGCCGGCGACCAGGAACTTCCTGTTGGACTGCCTTACCTCTCCGGTGAGCGGATCTGGGACCATGGTCCCGAGGTTGATCTCTGACCCCCTGTGGAGTCCGTGGACGATCGCGAGCTGCTGCCCGACGACACACCAGGCCCAGGGGCCATCTGCGCTGACGCCCTCTGGGGCGGCGAAGGGGTCGCTCGGGTCCTCCACGGGGACGTGCCCAAACGCCATCCCGTCAGGGGGCGTGTCGAGGGCGACTCTGAGCTCCGTTGTCGCGAACTCGTCCGCGATGTCGACGCCGACGACTTGCACGCCTACGAGCTTCGCGGAGGTGGTGTCGGAGAGGCGGCTCGCGGAGTACGCCGAGCCCCTGCCGCCTTGGATGAGCAGGGCGAACCAGGAGAGCTGCGCGCAGGATGACTGGACTCGCTCGTCGGACCTCACCGCCTCGAGGAGGGGGCCTGCGTCTTCAGGGAGAGGTTCACCATCTATGTGAGGCAGTGGGCTGGGCTCGATGACGAGGTGTGAGAGGGTCCCCCGCACCATGCGTCTCTGCTGGTCCAGGAATCCGCTCATGATCGAGAGGATGAGGATCAGCGCCGTGACGCCTACGAACACTCCGATGATCCCGACCCAGTTGATACGTCGGGCGGTCAGGAAGCGCCAGCTGAGGAAGCTCTGGTACACGTGCTCAGGTAGCGGTGGTCTCCGCCTCGGGCGCTTCGCTCTGATGCGCCTGAGGCCTCATGGCGGGGAAGAGCAGGACGTCTCTGATGGAGTCTTGTCCGGTGAGGACCATGACCAGCCGGTCAACGCCCAGGCCGAACCCGCCCGCAGGTGGCATGCCATACTCGAGCGCGTTGATGTAGTCCACGTCGACCTCTCCAGGCGTCTCCGGGTCTTTGCTGGCGACCTGATCAATGAAGCGGCGCTCTTGTTCCGCCGGATCGTTGAGCTCGGAGAAGGCGTTGCCAAGCTCCATGCCCGCGACAAAGACCTCGAAGCGCTCAGCGACGCGGGGGTCTTCGGGCTTCGCCTTGGCGAGAGGGCAGATCTCTACGGGGTAGTCCACGACGAAGACGGGGCCAGTGAGCGTGGACTCTACGCACGCATCGAAGACGTCGTTCATCAGCTTCGGGTATTCGCCGCCGTCGTGAATCTCGAGCTCTTTCGCCTTCGCCCTCACCGCTTCCTGGTCGTCGTATTCGCAGCCCACATGCTCCTTGAAGAGCTCTAGGTAGGAGGCGCGCGGGTAGGGTGGCGTGAAGTCGTACTCCTCACCACGGAAGGTCGCCTTCATGCCTCCGTTCACCGCCTCGCAGGCGCGGCTCATCATTCCCTCCGTGAGGTCCATCATGCGTCGATAGTCCGCCTGGGCCTCATAGAGCTCGAGCATCGTGAACTCTGGGTTGTGACGCGTTGAGAGCCCCTCGTTCCTGAAGTTGCGCGCGAACTCAAAGACGCGCTCGAGGCCGCCGACGATGAGCCTCTTTAGGTATAGCTCGGGGGCGATGCGGAGGTAGAGGTCCATCCCGAGAGCGTTGTGGTGAGTAATGAACGGCTTAACGTTCGCGCCGCCCATGATCGGATGAAGGGTGGGGGTTTCAACCTCCAGGTAGTC
>JAKVCE010000488.1 GCA_022447405.1 Planctomycetota bacterium
TGGGCTGCATGCTCATCGCTGGCCTCGCGCTGAGCGTCTTCTGCTACGTAGCGGGGCGCTTTGACTGGGCCTCGTATCTGCACCTGCCTCACGTCCCCGACGCGTCTGAGATGGCGATCGTCGGAGGCGCTCTCTGCGGCGGATGCATGGGCTTCTTGTGGTTCAACTCGCACCCCGCGCAGGTCTTCATGGGCGACTCCGGCTCGCTCCCCATCGGGGGCCTCCTCGCGTGGATGGCGCTGGTCGCGAAGCAGGAGCTCGTCCTGCCGCTCATCGGCTTTGTCTTCTACGCGAACCTCGGGTCGAGCTTCCTGCAGACCCGCTACTACAAGGCGACCGGCGGGAAGCGACTCTTCACCTGCGCGCCTATTCACCACGGCTTGGAGCGACACGGCGGCATCTTCCATGAGGGGCCTGCGCCGTGGCACGAGAGCAAGATCGTCATTCGCGCGTGGATCGTCTGTGCGGTCTGCGCGATCGCTGGGCTCGGACTCTTGAAGGTGCGCTGATGTCTAGGTTCAGGAGACGCAAGGGAGACCCCACTCCCGGTGAGAAGGAGGTTCAGCTGGGCCTCTGGGAGGCCATGAGCGAGCGCGCCTCAGGCTTCGTCCGGCGGGTCGCCGCCCCCGACCCGGCGCAGCCTGCCTTCGTCGTGCTCGCTTGCGTGCTGGCCCTCTTCATCATCGGCTTCATCCTGCAGGCCTCGCACGCCGCGACCACCCTCGGCCTGGATGGCTATGAGGCAGAGGTGATCCAGCAGGCTCGCTATCGCGCCGCCGCGCTCGTGTGCCTGCTCATGGGCGTACGCCTAGGCCCGCAGGCCTTCCAGCGACTCATCCCGTACGTCTTCGTCATCTCGCTGTTCCTCCTCATCGCGGTCTGGATCCCGGGCATCGCGAAGCCGGAGAACGGTTCGCACCGCTGGGTCAACCTCTTCGGCTTCAGCTTCCAGGCCTCTGAGTTCGCGCGCGTCGCCCTGGTCCTCTGGACCGCAGATCGCTGCGCGCGGATGGGTGCAGAGCGGATGGCCGAGACGAGAAACCTCTTCCCAGTGGTCGCGATCGGGATCCTCGTCTGCATGCTCGTCTTCCTTGAGCCTGACCTCGGCGGGAGCGTGGTCCTCTTGTGCTGCTTCTTCCTGACCCTGTGGGTGGGCGGCGCCTCGACCAAGAAGGCCATCGCGCCGCTCTTGGCCCTGGCCGGTGTCGGCGGCTGGATGGCCTTCATGGCCAACGAGTACGTCCGCAGCAGGATCCACACCTTCTTGAACGGAGCGGATGGAGGTCAGGTCTCCGACGCCGAGGTCGCGATCTGGAGCGGCGGCTACACCGGCGAGGGCCTGGGCAACGGCCTCTCTCGTCGGCTCGGCTTCATCCACCAAGAGACGGACTATGTCTTCTCCCTGGTCGGTGAAGAGCTCGGGCTCATCGGGATGCTGATCGTGATCGGGCTCTTCTGCAGCATCGCCTGGTTCGGGCTGCGGATGGTCCTCGCGATCCCTGACCGCTTCCGCGCGCTCTCGGCCTTCGGCCTCCTCCTCTGCGTCCTCATCCCGGCCCTCGTCCACATGATGGTCTCGGTCGGGCTCGCCCCCCCCAAGGGCATGACCTTGCCGTTCCTCTCGAACGGCGGCACCTCGCTCGTCATGTCCTCCCTCGCGTGCGGCCTCGCCTTGGGCGCCGCGCGAACTCGCCAATCAGCCAGCGCGCCGACGGGGTCGCGCTGGAGTCCCTTTGATCGCATCCCTCAATCATGACCATGGAAACACCGAACTTGATGGACGTCCCCACCCAAGCCACCCGCCGCATTGAGCGATATGGATTGCTCGCCCTGGTCCTCTTCCTCACGACCTTCGGGGTCCTCTATGTGTGGGACGGACCGAGCCCGTCAGAGGAGACCGCTGACATGGTCATGGCTGGCGGGAGCGCGGTCTCCGGCGTCCAGCCCCGCTCCACAGCGCGCCC
>JAKVCE010000489.1 GCA_022447405.1 Planctomycetota bacterium
GGCCTCGCCCTGCTCGACAGCGCGGCCGGCGAACCTCGGCGTCACAGCCTCCTCGGCTTCGATCCACTGCGTGTAGAGCCCACCGCAGGAGACCACCCGATTGAGGCGATCCAGCGGCTCGTGGCGCGCCTGGAGCCGCTCGGAGGGGAGCGCTTGCCGGGGCCCTTCCGCGGCGGCTTCATCGGCGCCCTGGCCTATGACGCGGGCGTGTCAGGTGAGGCCCAAGCGCTCCCTCCTGAGCCTTGGGGCGAGCCGCTCCTCATGGGCGGCCTCTACACAGACTTCATCCTCTGGGACCACGCGCGTGACGCGGCCTGGCTCGTCCTGGGTGATGAGCCTGGGGATGGGCGGCCCCCGCTCAAGCAGCGGGAGGAGGAGGTCTTGGCCGCCCTAGAGCGCGGATCTCTCTCGCGTCCGCTCCGACCTGCGGGTGAGCTCAGGCGACACGTGTCTGCGGCCCAGCACCGCGAGCGGGTGGAGGCGGCGCGTGAGCTCATCGCCGCGGGAGAGATCTACCAGGCCAACCTGGCTCACCGCTTCACCCGCGCTCTTGAGGGAGCGCCCATCGACCAGTACCTCGCGCTGCGCGAGGTGAACCCTGCGCCTTACATGGGGTACCTCACAGAGGGAGACGGCGAGCGCCCTGAGCGCGCGCTCCTCTCTGCCTCTCCTGAGCTCCTCGTGGAGTTCGACGGCCTGAGGGCGACCACGCGTCCGATCAAGGGGACGGCGGCGCGCGCGGAGGACCCGGCAGAGGACGCGCGCCTGGCGGCGGCGCTGCGCGAGAGCGCGAAGGACCGCGCCGAGCTGGCGATGATCGTCGACCTCGCGCGGAACGACCTCGGCCGCGTGGCGAGGGCTGGCACGGTGCGGGTTGATGAGTTCCCCGCGCTCCGCTCCTACGAGGGCGTCCACCACCTCATGGCGGACGTGACGGCTGAGGTGCGTGATGGGGTCGACGGCTTCGAGCTCTTGCGCGCCCTCTTCCCCGGCGGCTCGATCACCGGCGCGCCCAAGCTGCGCGCGATGGAGGCGATCGCGGAGCTCGAGGGCGAGGGGCGCGGCTTCTTCACGGGCTCCATGGGCTACGCGAGCCTAGACGGCGCCGCTGTGTGGAACATCCTGATCCGGACGATGCTCTGGAGGCCGCTCCCGGGTGGCGCCCAGACGGAGGGTGAGGTCTCCTTCCGCGTCGGAGGTGGGATCACCTGGGGGAGCGACGCCGCCGCGGAGGACGCCGAGACGCTGGTCAAGGCGGACCGCCTCATGCGCGCCTTGGAGGGAGAGGCGTGAGCGCGCGGCCGAGCTGGGTGGACGGCGCGCTCGTGCCGGCGGGCTCACCCGCCGTGCGCGCTGAAGACCAGGGCTTTCAGCTGGGCTTAGCGGTCTATGACGGGATGCTCTTTGAGGACGGCTGCCGCTACTTCGAGGCGCAGCACCTCGCGCGCTTGGAGAGCTCTGCGCGCTCGCTGGGGATCGCCTGGCCGACCCCCGTCCCCCTGGAGCGAGCCCTCGATGAGTATGTGGAGGCGCTCGGGGAAGAGGGGCCCTTGCTCCTCAGGACGACCGTCTCACGCGGCGTCGGCGGGGTCCCGACCGTGGTGATCAGCGCTCGTGAAGTGGACCCTTGGCCCGAGCCTGGCGTGAAGGTGAGCGTCGCGGCGCACGCGAAGGTCACCGCCTCTGAGCTGGAGCAGCTCAAGTCCACCAACCGCCTGCGCAACGTGCTCGCACGAGAGGCGGCGGCTGAAGAGGGCGCGTGGGAGGCGCTCTTGACGACAGAGGAGGGCGAGCTCACCGAGGGCACGATCTCCAACCTCTTCTGCGTGCTGGACGCCGAGCTCATCACGCCTCCCGTGGAGCGCGGGCTCCTCCCCGGGATCGTGAGGGGTGAGCTCCTCGCCGAGCTCCGTGAGCGCGATATGCCCTATCTGGAGCGTCGCATCGACCC
>JAKVCE010000049.1 GCA_022447405.1 Planctomycetota bacterium
AGTAGATCCGCACCGGGTTGATCACCTCCGAACCGTCCACAGCGAGCAGCCCCCAGGAGACCTTCGGGGGCTCGATCCCGAGCCCGAGGAAGCTCAGGAAGGCCTCGAAGAGCATCACAGCGGGGATCGTGAGGGTGAGGTACACGATCACGATCGAGAGCACGTTGGGCACGAGGTGTACGAAGACGATTCGAGTGGAGGAGGCGCCGATCACGCGCGCGGCCTCGACGAACTCGGTCTCCCGCAAGGAGAGGACCTGCCCGCGGACGACCCTAGCCATCGTCAGCCAGTAGATCGCGCCGATCACCACGTAGAAGACGACCTCACGGTTGATGCCCCAGTTGTCTTCGAGCTCTGTGCGGTACTCGTTCACGATCGTGATGAGGAAGATCACGACGAAGATGAAGGGGATCGAATAGAGGACGTCCACGATCCTCATCATCAGGTTGTCGATCCTGCCTCCGAAGAAGCCTGAGATCGCGCCATAAGAGACGCCGATCAGGAGCGAGCACAAGGTCGCGGCGATGGCGACCAAGATCGAGGTGCGGCTGCCCCAGATGATCCTGGAGAGGATGTCCCGGCCCTTCGCGTCGGTCCCCATCCAGTTGGAGAACTGCCAGTCACCGAAGATCACCTGGCGCAGATCGACGAGCGACTCATCCAAGGCGTTCAGGTCCCAGTACTCGCGGCGGAAGCCGTCATTGCCGAGCTCTTCCCAGGGCGCGACAGGCGGCTGGGGCTCGATCTGCAGGTCGATCGCGGTGGGAGAGGGGAGCGGCAGCACCGGCGCGAGGATGGCGATCCCCCCGAAGATCATGAGGAAGACGAGGGCGTACCAGGAGGCGCGGCTGGCCTTCAGGCGGCGCCAGGCGTCCTGCCAGAGGCTCTCGCCCTTGAAGCGCGCGATGTCGCTGAGCAGCCCCTCCATCTGAGCCCCGCCAAGGTCCCAGCGCTCTCTCGTCGGCTGGCTCACTAGCTCTCCTCCAGCTTGATGCGCGGGTCGAGGAAGGTGTAAGCGAGGTCAACGAGGGTGTTGAGCGCGTAGACGAGGACGGTGTAGAGGATCGTCACGCCCATAGAGAGCGTGTAGTCGCGGTTGAGCGCGGAGTTCACGAAGTGCGAGCCGGTGCCAGGGATGGCGAAGATGCGCTCGATGACGAGGCTGCCGGTGAGGATCCCTGCTGTCGCGGGGCCGAGGTAGGAGACCACGGGCAAGAGGCCACCCTTGATGGCGTGGCGCAGGAGGACGAGCCGCGAGGGCAGGCCCTTGGCGTGCGCTGTCCTGATGTGATCTTGGGAGAGTACCTCTAGCATCCCCGTCCTCGAGAGGCGCGCGATGTAGGCGGCGAAGGGCGCGCCCAGGGCGAAGCCGGGCAAGATCAGGTGCTTGGGGGTCCCGTACCCAGCCACCGGTAAGAGGGGCATGAGGAACACGAAGAGGATCACCAAGAAGCCGGCGATGACAAAGTTTGGGAGCGCGATCCCAGTCGTCGCGGCCAATCGGAGGGCGACGTCGGTCTTCGAGTTTCGGTAGAGCGCGCTCGCGATCCCTGCTGTGAGCCCTAAGACGAGGGCCCAGAGGAGCGCGATAGAGCCCAGGCTCACCGAGATTGGGAGCGACTGGCCGATGATGTCGTTCACCGTGAAGTCGCGGTACTTGAAGGACGGGCCAAAGTCTCCGGTGAGGATCCCGCCGAAGGGGTCCGTGCCGTCGCCGCCGACGAGCTCTGCGCCGTCCTCGGCGAGGTTCAAGGGGCCGATGTACTGGAGGAACTGCTTCCACTGCGGCCAGTCGAGGTGATAGCGGGCCTGCATGTTCCGCTCGATGGCGGGGTTGAGGGTCCGCTCGTTGTCGAAGGGGCCGCCGCGCACGGAGCGCATGAGGAAGAAGGAGACAGAGACGACGCAGAAGAGCGTCAGTCCGAACCAGAGCAGGCGGCGGAGGAGGAAGCGGATCATCGGCCGGCCTCCGCGCGGCGGCGCCGCTCAGCGGGAGAGTAGAGCCCCTCCTTGGGGCCAGCTGCTTCGACCTCAGTCCACTCGTCTGTGCGCGATCCGCGCTTGGCCTCGAGCTCGGCGTCGTCCATCCAGTACCAGAACTTCGGGTAGTGCTCATCGAGCATGTTCTCGTAGAAGCCCCCGAGGCGCGGGTTCACCATGTTCTTGGTGACGTAGAAGTAGATCGGGAGGATCGGGAGCTCCTCCATGAGCAGCGCCTCCGCGGCCTGCAGGTGCTCGAGGCGCTTGGCCTTGTCAGGCTCCTTGGCAGCCAGCGAGATGAGCTCGTCGTAGCGCGGGTTTCCCCAGCCGGTGCGGTTGTTCTCACCGTCCGTGACCCACATGTCGAGGAAGGTGTTCGCGTCGAGGTAGTCGCCGATCCATGCGGAGCGTGAGACGTCGAAGGAGATTGTCCTTTGGGTGTCGAGGTAGACCTTCCACTCCTGGTTGAGGTGCTTGGCGTTCAGTCCCAGCTCGCGCTTCCAGGTGTCGGCCAGGACCTCGGCGATGTCCTTGTGGGTCTCGTTCGTGTTGTAGAGGAGCTCGATGGTCGGCATCTCTTTGCCGCCCTCTCCGTAGCCAGCCTCTTGGAGGAGGCGCTTGGCCTCGGCGAGCCTGAGCTTGTAGCCCTCCGCCGGGTCTTCGTGGTCAGGCCGCTCCATCTCGATGCCGGAGTAGCCGGGCATCCCGGGCGGGACGAAGGAGAAGGCGGGGATCTCGCCGGCGCGGGAGATGTTCTTGCAGATCGCAGCGCGGTCGATGGAGAGGGCGAGGGCCCTGCGCACGCGCGGGTCATCGAAGGGAGGGCGGTTGACGTTCACCCTGTAGTAGTAGGTCCCGAGGTAGGCCGAGGGTTGGAAGTCCTCGCGACCCATGAGGCGCGGGATCAGGCTAGGAGGGGTGGTCTCCAGCCAGTCGCACTCGCCGGTCAGGTAGAGGTTCATCCCCGTCACGGTGTGCTCGACCGCCAGGATGTCGACGGTCTCGAAGGCGACCTCGTCAGCGTCCCAGTAGGTGGGGCTCTTGAGGCAGCGGATGCGGTCGTTCACCCGCCGGAAATCCACCGTGTAGGGGCCGTTGGTGACGAGGTTCTGGGGCTCCAGCCAGGAGTTCTCGTCACCCGACGCGGCCGCCGCCTCGAAGGAGGGGCGGTGGATGGGGAAGGTCGGGTAGAAGGCCATCAGGTTCAGGAAGAAGGCCGTGGGGTCGTTCAGACCGATCTCCAGCGTGCGCTCGTCCTCTGCGCGGATGGCGAGGCGGTTCTCCGCCTCGACGACCTCAGCGCGGAACTCAGGTCCCTCGAGGAGCGCGCCTTCTGCGAGGGCTCGCTCAAGCTCTTGGCGCGGGCACTCCAGCTCGAGGATCCAGCCTGCCTCGTAGGCGTCCTCCAAGAGGCCCTTCACGTCCCCGGCGAGCTCCTCGTTCGTGGCGGTGACGGTGCCTGTGATGGGGGAGTGGTAGTGGAGCTGGATCCCCTCTGAGTCGCTGAAGTCGACGAAGGCGCCGCCAGCCTCGACGGTGGAGCCGACGCTCAGCGCGCGCTCCTCCTCGTCGCGGAGTCCTGGCGCGAGGGTCTCTTCGATGTCCTCGAGCAGGTAGCCGGTCAGCCCCATGCGCAGGCGAACGGTCTCAGGGGTTGAGCTCTCCTCCTGCTCCTCCAGCCAGACCGAGTGGACCAGGTTGTCGGTGTAGAGGAGGTCCTCGGGCATGTGGGTGTAAGCCCGCGCGCCGCGGATGTACCAGAGCTGGTAGGCGTACTCCGCCGCGGTGACGGGGTGCAGCATGCGGCGCAAGCTCCACTCGAAGTCAAAGGCGGTGACCGGGTCCCCGTTGGACCAGCGCGCGTCGTCGCGCAGCGTGAAGGTGTAGGTCTTCCCGTCAGGGGAGATCTCCCAGGACTCGGCGACCCCAGGGATGGGCTCGAGGGTCTCAGGGTGGGTGATGCAGAGCCCCTCGAAGATCATGCGGATCACCCGGCCCTCGGGCACGCCCGTGACCGTCGCGGGGTCGAGGCTCTGCACCTCCGTACCGTTCTTGAAGACGAAGTCTGCGCGCTCGAGCCGGCCAGAGCCGGCAGCAAAGATCGCCGCCGCGAGGCCTCCCCCGAGCAGGAGGAGGGCCGCAGATTGACGGGCTCGAACAGAGCGGTTGGCGGACGCCATGGCCCGGATGCTATCAGGGACTTTGATCGTCGCAAGTCTGTGTCACGCAAGAGTTTGTGCGTTGACGCAACTCTCGGGTGACTATAACCTGAGTCCCCCTGCGTGGAGGGGAGCTGGCTCTTCGGCTGGCACCTCCATGCGCCGCGACTCGAAGCCTCCCGCGCCATGCATCGAACAGGAACACGAGCACCCCGAGCGGGGCTCTCTCTGCTCCTCCTCCCCGCACTCTTCAGCCTCGCCGCGTGCTCGACGGAGGGCTGGGAGGCGCCGCCGCCGCCGGGATCAACGACCGCCCTGAATGAAGACGAGGTCGCCAAGATCGTCGAGGCTCTCGTCGTCACGATGGAGAGCGGCGGGCTCTATGAGCTTGAGCTCGAGCACGAGGAGAGCGGTCTCCGCCTGCGCCTTGACCGCCGCAGTCAGGCCGCGGGCGTCGTCACGGCCCCTGTCACGACGGCTGATGCCCGGAAGGAGCCGGTCACCACGCAGGAGGTCGTCGCGACCACAGAGGATGCTCCCAAGGAGAGCTCTGCCGCAGAGGTCACAGGGCCGGGTGAGTCGCCGGTCGATGTGTTCCACCCCGCGCGGGCGGAGGGAGGGGAGCTAGACCCCCTCTATGGAGGTCGCGTGATCGTGCACCTCTCCTCACTCCCGAAGCACATCAACTATGTGACAGAGAACTCCGCGGTCACACGCCGGATGCTCTATGAGGTCCATGAGACTCTCTTGATCCAAGACTGGGAGTACCACGACTACCGGCCGCGAGTAGCCAAGTCTTATGAGGTCGAGGACATGCTCGTGCTCGCGGACGGCGCAGAGGTGCGCTACCCCGACGCCAAGTCGCTGCGCGTGCGCCCCCTCGGCTATGAGGAGCCCTTTGATGGCTACGTGCTCTACGGCGAGATCACCGAGACGGACGGGGGATGGAAGATCGCGCCCCAGACCGTCGGTGGTAGCGCGCTCAGTGAGGCTGTCATGGTGAGCGCAGCTGATGTGCTCAGCGTAGAGCGAGGCTGCGCGCTGACCTTCGAGCTCCGCGATGATGTGACCTGGCACCCCGCAGAGGGAGATGCTGACGGCGAGCCGTACTCGATCAGCGGACAGAAGGTGGACGCGGGTGACATTCACTTCTCATGGGACCTCTACTCCAACCCCGAGGTCGACTGTGACGAGAAGCGCTTCCAGTTCGAGAAGATCAGCGACTGTGAGGTGATCGATGATCACAAGGTCCGCTTCTTCTATCAGGAGCAGCACTTCCTGATCGTCTCGACCATCGGGGACAGCCTCACGATCCTGCCCTCTCACATCTACAACCTCGCTGACCCTGAGAACCCTTGGCACGACCCCGCTGCGAGCGACTCCAAGCAGGCGCAGCACATCAACGAGAACCCACACAATCAGCTGTGGATCGGTGTCGGGCCTTATCGGGTGGTCAATTGGAACCAGCAGTTCGTAGAGGCTGAGCGCTTCGACGGCTACTACAACCCAGAGGACGGTGGCTACATCGACGTCGTCCGATGGCGCTACATCGGTGACGACAACACGGCGTGGCAGGCGCTCATGAACAGCGAGCTCGACTACTTCGAGCGCGTCAAGTCGACGGATTACTTCGGCGCTGCGACAGAGCAGGAGACGTTCAAGGAGCGCTTCTACAAGGGTTACAAGTACCTCGGGACCTACGGCTACACGGGTTGGAACACCCACCGACCGTACCTCTCGGACAAGCGCGTGCGACAAGCGCTCGCTTACGCATTCCCCAGCGAGGAGTACCTTGTCACGAACTACAAGAACCTCGCGCGCAGGATCAGCGGCCCGTTCCCTTACAGCTCTGCCGCCTACGATCACTCGCTGGATCCTTACCCCTACGACCTCGACAAGGCCAGGGAGCTCCTAGAAGAGGCCGGCTTCTATGACACGGACGGAAACAAGATCGTCGACAAGGACGGTCGGGACCTGGTCATCGAGTTCATGATGCCCTCGGGCAACGACGCCTCGAAGAACCTCGGCCTCGTGATGCAGGAGAACTTCGCGCAGATCGGCGTGAAGGTCGAGTTCGCCGCGCTCGAGTGGGCGACCTTCTTGGACCGCATGAAGAAGCGGGAGTTCGACGGCTGCAACCTCGCGTGGGTGCCCAGCCTTGAGTCCGATCCCGAGCAGATCTGGCACAGCAAGTGGGGGCAGCCTGAGATGGAGAGCTCGAACAACTCCGGCATCAGAGAGCCCGAGCTGGACGCGCTGATCCTCGCTGGCCAGCGGGAGATCGACTTCGAGAAGCGGCAGGAGATCTGGAAGGCCATCCACCGCTTCCTCTACGACTGGCAGCCGTACCTCTTCGGCTTCAACGTCCCGAACAAGTTCGCCATGTCCAAGCGGATCCGCGGCTTCCAGGCCTTCGCGATCGATCCGGGCTACGCGATCCGGCGCTGGTACTTTGTGGATCCGAGCGAGCCGGGGACCCGCGCCAGCCGCTGACGAGGGCGCCGGCTCCGGCGCGAGGAACCTCTCTTGATCCAGTTCATCATCCGAAGACTCTTGCTGATGATCCCGACGACCATCGGGGTCGCTCTCGTCGTCTTCGGGATCTATCACGCAGCGCCCGGGGACGCTGCGACGGTCATGATGGGGATCAGCTCCGGCGGGAACATGTCCCAGGGCGCGGACACGCAGGCGCGGGCGGAGGCCTTCAAGCGCGAGTACGGCCTCGACCGCAACCTCGCCGTCCAGTTCCTGAACTACATCGGCCCCTTCAACCTCCTGCGCGACGGCCACCCCTGGTTCAGCGCGCCTTACACAGAGCGCGAGGTAGAGCGCGTTGCGCTTGAGGGAGGGGGAGAGGTGCTCACTGGCGCACCCATGGAGATCAAGCACCTCCCGACCACCTCTGATGAGGAGCGCGCGCGCCTCGATGAGGCTACAGCGGCGCTCCTTGATGGAGACGCAGGCGCGCTCGCCGTCCTTGAAGAGGCCGGAGACGCCTCCTTCCCGGCGCTCCTCACAGCCTTGAACGAGCGGAAGCGAGCCTTCGGCGGCGAGGTGGACGAAGAGGTCGCGCGCCTCTCGGGTGCGATGGCCGCGCTCTCTGGAGCAGAGGTCACGGGCCTGGGAGGCACCCGCGAGGGCCTCATCGGAGAGTGGTTCGGCTGGTACTACACCGAGGGCGGCGGCGACCGCGTACGAAACTCTGGAGAGCGCCCGTGGGCCGGGCTCCTCGCCCTCGACCTCGGCAAGGAGATGCAGGACAAGAAGCCCGTCGCGAAAGAGCTCGGCAAGCGCTTGCAGGTCACGGTGCCCCTCGCCCTGATCTCTGTCCTGCTCTCGTACCTGATCGCGCTGCCGCTCGGCATCTTCAGCGTGCGTCGGCAGGGGACAAAGATCGACGGCGCGACGACGGTCATCCTCTTCGTCCTCTACTCCATCCCGTCCTTCTGGGCGGGGCTGATGCTGATCATCAGCTTTGGCGCGACGGGCCTCGACTGGCTCCCCGTGCTCGGCTTGCATGACAAGGACGCTGACACCTTCACGACCTCTCAGTACCTGTGGGACCTCTTCCTCCACATCATCATGCCGGTCGCGACCCTCACCTACGGGAGCTTCGCTTACCTCTCACGACAGATGAGGGCAGGGATGTTGGAGGTGATCCGCCAGGACTACATCCGCACCGCGCGCGCTAAGGGGCTCTCCGAGAACGTCGTGATCTACAAGCACGCGCTCCGGAACTCGATGATCCCGGTCATCACCCTCCTCGCCGCGATCCTGCCGATCTTGATCGGCGGTTCGGTGATCGTTGAGTCCGTCTTCGACATACCAGGCATGGGGAAGTATGCGTTCGAAGGCCTCCTGCGCAGGGACTTCTACATCGTCATGGCGACGACCATCTTTGTCGGCATCATGACGCAGTTCGGCATCCTCCTGTCTGACATCACCTACCAGCTCGTCGATCCGCGGATCCGTCACACCTGAGGAAGGCCTAGATGACGGATGAAGAGATGACTGCAGAAGCTCGAGAGGCCACCGCCTTGGTGGACGAGGGCCCGACCTACTCCAAGGACTACTGGGACCTCGTCGGGGAGCAGCTCCGTAAGCGCACGCTCTTCAAGGTGGGGATGGCGGTGCTCGCGGTCCTCTACGGGCTCGCGATCTTCGCGCCCCTCATCGGAAACGACAGGCCCTACAAGCTCGTGGCGGTCAACTATGGGGAGTACGAGAGCGCGGCGCGGGGGGTCGAGCGCCTCTCTTCCAACGCGCTAGAACGTATTCACGAAACCGGCAGTGATCTCCCGGAGCGGGCGCAACAATCCGAGCGTGAGGTGACGGCAGCGCTGACGCGGATCGCCTTGATGAGGCAGTTCTTGGGGTCTGAGGATCGAGAGTCCCTGGACTCCTTCAAAGAGGACCTCAAGGGGAGCTACGAGCTGGCGCTTGTGGGGGAGCAGGCAGACGCGGAGACAGGGTCCTTGCCGCTGCAGGCTCGCGCGAGGCAGTTCGCCACGGAGTTCGCTTCTGCACCCCTCGGGAGCGACCCGGACGCTCCCGGCAAGCACCTCCAGCCCTCGACCCGGTATCCCCTCGCAGAGGGGCTCGGGTGGGGGTCTGTGTTCTTCATGGTCCTCTGGGTGCTCCTCTCGAGCTTCCCCCTCTGGAACCGCATCTGGAACAAGAGCCTGGAGGGTGACCGCGAGCGGATCCGTGACGCGCGCGGGAAGAAGCGGGCTGTGCTGCTTGGGACTCCCGTCGCGGCGGCCCTCCTCTGGGTGACCCTCGTCGGGGGCGGCGCACCAGCCTTTGATGTCTCTCCCTTCAAGCGCGGGCTCTCAGATGGCTCGATCGTGGCCTTCGAGGCGCCGGTCCTTCCGCCCGTCCCGATCGGCTACGCCGAGACGCACAAGGAGGAGGGCTTCCGCCCGCCCACCTGGCTAGTGGGCGCGCGCCTGGACTCCAACGGCCGCTACATGCAGGGCCTGCGGGTCCCCAAGCCCGACCCCATCACCGGCTACCTCCCCCCTGCGACGCCTGTGGAGGTCCGCTTCGGTGAGGCCTGGCCCAACGCTCCACACCGACACCTCGCAGGCACGGACGAGCTGGGTCGGGACTTCTTCGTCCGCCTCTTGTGGGGCGGGCGGGTGAGCTTGGCGGTGGGCATCCTCTCCGCAGTGCTCCTGACCTTGATCGGCGTCTTCATGGGCTCCCTGGCTGGCTACTTCGGCGGGAAGGTGGACGTCTTCATCATGCGCCTGATCGAGATCCTGCAGTCGATCCCAGCCTTCTTCTTGATCCTCGCAGCGCTCGCCTTCATCGACCCGAAGGAGGTGTCCATCCCACCGATCTTCATCATCGTTGTGGTGATCGCCCTCGTCCGCTGGACCGGCGCCGCGCGCCTCGTGCGCGGCGAGTTCCTGCGCCTGCGTGAGGAGGAGTTCGTCCTCGCTGCGAACGCGCTCGGATTCTCGAACATGCGCACGATCTTTCGGCACGTGCTGCCCAACGCCCTGAGCCCCGTCCTCGTGAACGCAGCCTTCGCGGTGGCCTCGGGGATCCTGACCGAGTCAGCGGTGAGCTTCCTGGGCTTCGGGGTGCAGCACCCTGAGGCCTCCTGGGGGAGTCTCGTGAACGAGTCCAAGAGCCCGGAGTTCTGGTGGATCCAGGTCTTCCCGGGCGTGCTCATCTTCCTCACCGTGACCTGCTACAACCTCGTGGGCGACGCCGTGCGCGACGCCTTGGACCCGAAGATGAAGGTATGAGCCAAGACAAGCGCACAGACACCACCGGCACAGGAGCGAGCGCTCCGGCCGCAGAGCGCGAGGCGCTGCTCACGATCGAGGGGCTCAAGACCTGGTTCCACACCGAGGAGGGCGTGGCCAAGGCCGTGGATGGCGTCACGTACACGGTCCGAAAGGGCGAGACGCTCGGGGTCGTGGGGGAGTCGGGCTGCGGGAAGAGCGTCACAGCGCTCTCCGTGATGCAGCTCGTCCCGATGCCCCCGGGCAAGTTCGAGGGCGGCCGCGTCCTCTTCCGAGGAGAGGACCTCCTGGAGAAGAGCCTCGAAGAGATACAG
>JAKVCE010000490.1 GCA_022447405.1 Planctomycetota bacterium
AGCGTATCCAGCACAGGTAGAGATCGAGAGCTCCTAGAGGCGAGCCTAGACCGGGTCACTTCGGAGCTCGCCTCCGTCGTGGGTCTAGAGGTTGAGTGTTCGGACCTAGACGTGAGCCGCCAGTCAGAGCGGCCCGTCGTTGGTGACGGC
Source organism: Planctomycetota bacterium (assembly GCA_022447405.1). GTDB lineage: Bacteria > Planctomycetota > UBA1135 > UBA1135 > JAKVCE01. Next base: position 151 of record JAKVCE010000490.1, read on the forward strand.
GTCCACCTCTCATTTCGCATCGGCCTCCTGGCTCAAGGTGAGCGCAGGCACGGCTGCCTTGTTTTGGAGCTGGAGCCTGCGCTTGAGGCGGCTGGTCAGCTCTTGGGCCGCGCCGACAAGGACCGAGAGGCGGCCGTGAAGAGCTGTGAGTTAGACGACGAGTGGAAGGAGGGATTGCTTGAGGTCGCGAGCGTCTTTGGAGCGGCGATCGATGTCGCGCTGCGTGATGGTGTCGGCGTCGACGTCCACGCTTGCAGCGAGGGCTGCCAGGGCGTGCGCGCAGGGGCTAGCCCCATGATCGAGCTCGGTGAGCGAGGAGAACTCCTCGTTGGCCGATTCCAATGGAGCCCAGAGGGCGCCCGGCAGAGCCGTGGCTTCCTCGCGGTGGACCTCTAGGACTCCTCGTCGTCCATCGCCCGCTTCAGGAGGGCCCCGAGGTTTAGACCCCTAGGGGCTTCCTCGCTGCTCGAGAGCTGCTCTCTCACGGCCTCCGCGTCTGCAGCCTCGTCGGAGCCTAAGAGCGCGCCGGTGGAATCGAGCCTTGAGAGGGAGAGCCTGCGCCCGTGCTCGTCCACCTCTGTCACGCGAACGGAGAGCTCTTCTCCGACCGAGACCACCTTGGCCGGATTGGTCGTCCTGCCGACGTCTAAGCGACTCACGTGGACCAGGCCTTCGACGCCGGGCTCGAGCTCGACGAAGGCGCCGAAGTCCATGAGGCGTGTGACCTTTCCGAGCACGACGCTCTCCTCGCTGAAGCGCGATGACACGCCGTCCCAGGGGTCGGGCTCGAGCTGCTTCCTGCCCAGGCCGATGCGCTTCCCGCCCTCCGTGATGTCGAGGATCATGAGCTCGAGCTCTTCTCCTACCTTGAGGTGCTCTGAGAGGTCTTCAACGCGCACGTGAGCGAAGTTGGAGACGTGCAGGAGGCCCTCGAGACCGGGTGAGATCTCGCAGAAGGCGCCGAAGCCTTCGATCCTGGTGACCTTGCCTCTGATCTTGGAGCCCGGGGCGAGGGCCCCGACAGCCTCAGAGCGCGCAGCATCCGCCTCCTTGGCTAGGACGCTCCGCCGGGAGAGCACGAGCTTGTTTCTAGAGCGATCAATCTCCATCACCTCACAGACCAGGGTCTCATTGAGCATGGTGGAGAGGTCTTCGATGCGGCCCATCGCGGCTTGAGAGGCGGGGATGAAGCCGCGGTGGCTCCCCACCCGGACCTCCAGTCCGCCGGTGTTGACCCCAGTGACACGGCACTTCACGTTGGAGCCTCGCTCGAGCTCCATCCAGGAGCGGATCTCCATCGCACCCTTCATGGAGAGGACGCTCAGGCCGTCCGCGTGCCCTGCCAACGTGAAGTCGTGGACGCTTCCGACCGCCGGCTCTTCGTCGAACTCGGCGAGCGGGCAGACCCCCTGAGAGCGCGGCCCTAGCTCTAGGATGACGTCAGGAGGAGTGACGCCAACGACGGTCCCCTTGACCAGGTTCTCGTGCTGGGTCTTCTCAGCCTGTCCACCTCCACCGAGGTCAAGCTCTTGGAGGTTGACGCCGTCTAGGGCCGCCTCAATCTCCTCATTGAGACGTTCGTCTGAAGAGTCACTCATGCCTTCATCGTACACGCTCGCACTTCAATCAGTCGTGCGGTGGACGATAGTTGTGCTGGCCTGGTCGGTGGGCCACAGGACGATCTCACCGATGGAGACGTGGGCTGGGCGCGTAGCCGCCCACGCGATGGCGTCTGCGACGTCCTCTGGGCTGAGCGGGGTCATGCCCTCATAGATCGCGTCCGCTCTCTCATGGTCACCGT
>JAKVCE010000491.1 GCA_022447405.1 Planctomycetota bacterium
GCCCGAAGCCTCAGGAGCAACTGGACAATGACGAACACGGAAACCACGGAAGCCAGCTCAACGAACAAGGTCCTCCTCTTTGGACTCATCGCAGGCGTGGTCTACCTGGGCACGCGGGACTGGAGCGGGGATGATGATGTCCTCATCCAGGGCGCCATGGTGAAGCGTGGCGATGTGGAGATCACGGTCGTAGAGCGCGGCAACCTCTCAGCGAAGAACGCAGCCAGCATCCGGAGTGAGATCGAGGGGCGCGCGACGATCTTGTCCATGGTCCAGGAGGGCACGTTCGTGGAGGCCGGTGACGTCGTCTGTGAGCTCGACACGACGGATGAGGTCAACCGGGTCGTAGAGCAGGAGATCTCGGTCCAGACCGCTGAGGCAGCCTTCACCAAGGCGCGTGAGAACCTCGAGATCCAGAAGCTCAACAACGAGAGCGAGATCGCTCAGGCCCTGACCCAGGTGACCCTCGCACAGATCGACCTCACCAAGTTCAGGGAGGCTGAGAAGAAGCAGCAGCAGGAGAAGGCTGATGAGATGATCAAGGTTGCCGAGGGAGAGCTCGAGCAAGCTCGAGAGCAGTACAGGTGGTCGAAGGAGCTCGCAGACAAGGGCTTCTTGACTGCCACCGAGCTCGAGAGCGACAAGCTCTCCTTCGAGCGCTCCCAGATTTCTCTCGATCAGGCGACGCGGGCCAAGGTGCTCCTCGTGCAGTACGAGCACCCGAAGCAGGAGGTTCAGCTCGAAGAGGATCTGAAAGAGGCCCAGCGTGAGGTCGAGCGCGTGAAGAAGGAGGCCAACGCTGAGATCGTCGACTACCAAGTCGAGCTCCAGACACGAGAGACGCAGCTCGCGCTAGAGCGGCAGCAGTTCGACAAGCTCAAGGACCAGATCGAGAAGGGCATCTTGTATGCCCCCTCCTCGGGCATGGTCGTCTATGGACGTGAGGAAGGGAGCCGCTACGGCCGCGGTGATCCGATGCAGGTCGGCGCAGAGGTGCGTGAGCGTCAGGAGATCCTCAGCATCCCGTCACCCGGCGCGATGGTGGCTGAGATGACCTTGCACGAGTCTGTCTTAAGTCAGGTCACGAAGGGGCTGCCTTGTCGCGTCTCTGTAGACGCCGTCCCCGGGCTCGAGTTCAGCGGCACCATCAACTTCGTGTCACCGTTGCCTGATAAGAACGCGTGGTTCGCGAACCCGAACCTGCGCGTCTTCAAGACCGAGGTGGCGCTCGATGAGCCTGCCGAGGATGACGGTGCGATGATGGCCTCCCTGCGCGAGCTCCGACCTGGGATGAGCTGCTCTGTGGAGGTGTTCGTGGAGTACGTCGCCGATACGCTCTACGTCCCCTTGCAGTGCGTCTTCTTCAAGGGCGGAAAGAACATCTGCTTCCTGAAGGATGGAGCAGGTTATGTCGAGCGTGAGGTTGAGACAGGCCCGCATAACACTCAGATCGTCGTCATCTCTTCAGGCTTGAACGAGGGCGAGGTGGTGCTCATGAGCGCGCCGGTGGGCGCTCTTGAAGCGCTGGGGGCGGAAGACTCCAACGAGTCTGCCGCGCCGCGTTTCGGTGGAGCCGCCAACGCGAAGGCAGCGAAGGGTGATTCCGACGCCTCTGCTGGCGGTGAGGCATCTGCGGGTGCGCCTGGAGCTGCTATGGGCTCAGGCAAGCCGGCGAATGTGGACCACTCTGGGGGAGGGGCCGCTGCTGGCGGCGCTGGATACCCTGGTGGAGCTGGACGACCCGCTGGGGCTGGCGGCGGCGGAAGACCTGCCGGCGCAGGCGGTGGAAGACCCGCTGGCGCAGGCGGTGGCGGGAGACCTCAGGGTGCAGGGGGTCGCCCGGGTCGCCCCGGCGGCTCAGGTGGCTGATGGGGAAAAACGGCGACAGCAGCATCGTCGCTGAGCTAGAGGACGTCAGTCGCGTTTACCAGATGGGTGACACGCGG
>JAKVCE010000492.1:0-1259 GCA_022447405.1 Planctomycetota bacterium
CGCTGGCCGCGGGTTCCAGGGAGACCTGCCCTAGGAGCTCAACAGGGCCGGTGAGCCGCGCCCCGCCGCTCGCGTCCTGGTCGATCTCCAGCTCCCCGCCAGCCAGCCTGAGGCTGACCGGGAAGGGGCGCCCGAGGGCTTCGTGGAGGACGTGCGCGGCAGCCGCTGCGCCCGTGCCGCAGGACTCCGTCTCCCCCACCCCTCGCTCATAGACGCGCAGCCTCCAGCCGTCAGCATCCGGCGCGACGTAGCCCACGTTGACGCCTCCGCTGAAGAGCGGGTGCTCTTGAAGCTGCGCGCCGCGCTCCAGGAAGCCTGCGTGCTCAGCGTCCTCTACGAGGAAGACGCAGTGCGGGTTGCCGGCGTCTCCCCTCCAGGCGGCCTCTTCGCCATCCACGAGCGGCAGTGCCTCCGCCATGGGCTCGACCTGGACCACGCCGAGGTCCGCCGTCAGGCGCTCTGAACCCCTCTCTCCCGCCACCCCACGCACCCACCTGGGCCCCGTCTCAGCCTGGATGAGGACCTCCTCTGCTCCCGCCTCGAGGAGCAGAAGCCAGCCGGCGCAGCGGAGCCCGTTGCCACAGGCGGCGGCCAAGGAGCCGTCCGCGTTCCACACGCTGAGCTGCGTCCCGACCTCGCCCTCATGAAGAACCAAGAGGCCGTCGGCTCGTCGTCCCGCCAGCTCCCGCGCAGCCTCGCACCAAGCAGCTGCGTCCTCCCCGCTGGGCGCAGCGCCCGCGCGCGCGTCGAAGAGGACAAAGAGGTTCCCCGCGCCCTTGACGAGCTGCGCTTGGGTCACGCCTCGCCCCCCACGCGCTTCGTGTTCTTGAAGTGGACCTTCGCGACCTCGGCAAGTCGCTCCGCGCCGAAGGTGCTCACGAACTCTCGCGCGGCTTGGTCCGCGGGCGCGCCGGCCCCCTTGCGCAGCTCCAGACCCCACTCCCTCGAGAGCTCGTCCAGTCCGACCAGGAAGGCCTCGCGCGCGATGATGCTCGCGGCAGCGACGCACAGCTCCTCCTCAGCCTTCGTCCGCTGGAGGAGGGAGATCTCCATGCCGTCGAGGCGACGCTCCATCAGCTCCTCGCGAGCGAACTTGTCGATGATGACATGGTCTCCGTCTTGAGTGACGGAGCGGATGGCCTCGGCGTGCATGTCTCCGAGGAGCTCGTTCAGGTTGCCCGCTGCGCGCCAACGGGGGTTGTACTCAGCGGGGTCGAGGCGCACGACGCAGTGCTCGAGGCGCTCCCTCAAGAGCGCAC
>JAKVCE010000492.1:1269-1942 GCA_022447405.1 Planctomycetota bacterium
CCTTCTTGTCGTCGAGGGCCTTGGAGTCCATGACCCCCGCGCCGAGGAGCTCCTCAGCCTCCGCTGGCGTCATGCGCGCGGCGCAGACCACCAGCGGGCCGAGGAAGTCGCCCTTGCCGCACTCGTCGCTCCCGACCGTGACCGAGTCCGGCGCGATGGGTTCGGGCGCCGGCGCGCTCTTCTTCGCCTTGGACTTGCTCGCGACCGAGGAGGCCTCTGGAGCGTATCGCTCGGCGAAGAGCGCCGCAGCGGCCCCCTGGACCACGAGCTTGCCTGAGGTGTAGAGCGTGACGACGACGCCGTCGCCCTTGGCGCTGAAGCGCGCGTGGGGCACGCTCCTGAAATCGAACTGCGCTGGGTCCAAGCGCCCCTCAATGAGGGCCGCGTGCTCTGGGCGCACCTTATAGACGAGGGTCTCCTGGGCCACGTGTGGATTGTAGCGGCGCTTCACCGACTACAATCATGTCCATGACCTCCGAGTCCGAATACGCGACTGGGCTCTCTCGCGACGCGCTCGACCCAGAGCGCGGCACGCCCATCGACACCCCTTGGGGGAAGTACGCCCTGCACCTAGTCGGAGATGAGGTCGTCTGCACCCAGGCCTTCTGCCCGCACATGGACGGCCCGCTCTTCGAAGGCACTCGCTCTGGGAGCCGGCTGGTCTGCCCGTGGC
>JAKVCE010000493.1:0-669 GCA_022447405.1 Planctomycetota bacterium
CGGACGGGACCTCGATCAGTTGCGCCATCCCGAACAACGCGGGACCTGGCAACGTGATGGTGCGCACCAGCGGCACCGGTCACGACGACATGTCCAACGCCTGGCCCACAGACCTCGCCGACAACGGCGGCGGCGGTGGCGGCGGCGGTGGCTGCGACAACCCGACCAACTACTGCACCTCATCGCCCAACAGCGCCAACTTCTTCGGCGCCTACATGGGCTTCTCAGGGAGCGCGAGCTACGGGGCGAACGATCTCACCCTCGAGTGCTACGGCGCAGTCCCCAACCAGTTCGGCATCTTCTATTACGGACCGAACCAGATCTCGACACCCTTCGGCAACGGCGTCCGCTGCGTCGGCGCTGGCTTCCAAGGGACCTTCCGCTTGCCGGTCATCACGACCGACAGCTTCGGCGACGCGACCTACACGCTGGACTACAACCAGCCCCCGATGGACTCCGGCAACGGGATCATCGTCGACGGGCTGGAGTACAACTTCCAGTTCTGGTTCCGGGACCCGCAAGCTGGCGGCTCGAGCTTCAACCTCTCGGACGGCCTGCACGTGGTCTTCTGTCCGTGATCAGCTGAAGTCAGCCTCAGGCTGAACCTTGAGACACACGAGCGGGCCCCCCCCATGGCGGCCCCCACATATTTTAAAAGACCCATCCCCC
>JAKVCE010000493.1:679-1938 GCA_022447405.1 Planctomycetota bacterium
GGGGGCCGGGCTTGGCTGACCCTTCACCCACAGGAGGGGGCGGCCCTATGGGCGGCCCGCTCTCGTTTAAGGGGGGGCCTCTGCGCTAAAAGTCGGGGAACTCGAGCTGAGACACCGCCCTCTAAGATCTTTGGTAGCTTGGGTGCGGAGACCTCCTCTGGAGCTCCTCCGTCTCATGATGGAGCACCCGAGCTCAGCAGAGGTTGAACACATGATCTACACAGCGACGAAGAAGCTCCTCCTCCCCGCGGCCGCCCTCACCGGGGCGGCGATGTTGCTCATGCCTGCGGAGCCCGCCGTGGCGTACTCCACCCTCGGGAGCAACCTGCCCTACACCCAGCGAGACTTCCGCATCCACAACAACTTCGCGGACGCTGCTTCGAACAACAACACGACGGAAGACCCCAACTTCCCCGGCTACACGGGCGTCTACCTCGCCTTCTGGAAGGGCGCGGTCGAGTGGGCCAGCGAGCTCCATGGCGGGAGCGGCTCAGGCGACCCGCACCAGAGCGGCGGCCTCGGCTCTGGTGGCGCGAACTTCGACGGCTTCATGGGCGGTGAGTCGAGCAGCATCGGAGGCACGACTCACAACATCGTCTCTGCGGTCTCGAGCTGCTCAAGCGGCGTCCTGGCTTACTGTGAGAGCACCGGCCTCGGCGGCGCGGGCTGGCGCATCCGCTTCTGCGAGTCTTGGACGTGGGCTGACGGACCCGGCACCGGCACCTCTGGCGGGATGGACATCCAGGGCGTCGCCTGCCACGAGTACGGCCACGCCCTCGGCCTCGGTCACTCCACTGTCGGCAGCGCGACGATGTACCCCTCCGCGAGCGGCAACGGCGTCCCCGGCCGCTCCATCGCCAGCGACGACATCGCCGGCGTGCAGTTCATCTACGGAGTGCGCAACGCCAACAAGCCCAAGATCATGAGCGTCGCCTCTGTCGACGGCTTCGTCACGATCACGGGGTCTGGCTTCAGCAGCGCGGGGAACGAGGTCTGGTTCACCCCAGCTGCGTCCTCGGGCGCGGGCGGCGCGCCTAAGATCGTGGTGTCAGACGTCACCTCCGACGGCACGACGATCACGGTGGGTGTGCCTGTCGAGGCTGGCCCGGGGAACGTGATGGTCAAGAACAACGGCAACAACCACCGGAACATGTCCAACGCTTGGCCGACAGCGCTCGGCGGCGGGACCGGTGGTGGGACGTGTGAGACACCCACGAACTACTGCACCTCCACCCCCAACAGCGGGAGCCCCTTCGGCG
>JAKVCE010000494.1:0-1026 GCA_022447405.1 Planctomycetota bacterium
AAGCCTGCAGCGAAGAAGAAGGCCGCGCCGAAGAAGAAGCCTGCAGCGAAGAAGAAGGCCGCGCCGAAGAAGAAGCCTGCAGCGAAGAAGAAGGCCGCGCCGAAGAAGAAGCCCGCAGCGAAGAAGCCTGCCGCGAAGAAGAAGGCAGCTGCCAAGAAGCGCTGAGGATGGGACGACTCGTCCTGGCCTCTGCCTCGCCGCGCAGGAGGCGCTTGCTCAGTGAGGCTGGGTTTGAGTTTGAGGTCCTGGTCTCTGGGGTGGATGAATCCCACGACCTTGAGAAGGAGCCCGAGGAGGTCGCCGTGGAGCTTGCGCGCCGCAAGGCGGTGGCCGTCGCAGAGGACTGCAGGGGAGGGGATGTGCTCTGCTTGGGCGCGGACACTGTGGTGGCGATCCCGGGGGGAGAGCGCTGGAGCTTCCTCGGAAAGCCAGCCGACGCCGCGGAGGCCCGTGAGATGCTGGGTCACCTGAGCGGCACAAAGCACGCGGTCGTGACCGGGGTCTGCGTCGTTCGGAGCCGAGACATGGCCTCCTTCGAAGGCTCGGAGCGGACCATGGTGGAGATGAGGGAGATCACTCCAGCGGAGATTGAGGCCTATGTGGACTCTGGGGAGTGGGAGGACAAGGCTGGCGGATACGCGATTCAGGAGACCGCGGACGCCTTCGTGGCCGCCCTCGAGGGTGGGGGCTTCGACAACGTCGTGGGCCTGCCTGTGGAGCTCGCCAGGGGCCTCTTGACCGCTGCATCGGGCTGAGCCTTGCGAGGTCAAGCGAGCGCGGATACCCTCTCTCGCCCCCAAAATCGCATGAGAGGCCAAGGGGCCCACCCCGGACCCCGTGCCGGTTCAGCTTGAGCCGACAAAAACTGCTGACAAAGACCAGCTACAAACCCCACCTCGGAGCGATAGAGACAGAGCCATGAAAGCCGAAATCCATCCCAAGTACATGGAGTGCAAGGTCACTTGCGGTTGTGGAAACACCTTCACGACCGGCGGGACCGTGCCTGAGATACGGGTCGAGATCTGC
>JAKVCE010000494.1:1036-1936 GCA_022447405.1 Planctomycetota bacterium
CACCGTCTCCTGCGGTTGCGGTAACTCCTTCACGACGAAGGCCACGATAAAGGAGCTCAAGATCGAGATCTGCAACGTCTGCCATCCCTTCTACACGGGCAAGCAGAAGTTCGTCGACTCCGCAGGTCGCGTCGATCGCTTCCGTAAGAAGTTCGGCGACAACTCTCTCGCTGACGCAGCGAAGAAGAAGTAAGTCTGTAGGCGCCGCGCGGGCGCTTTCCGGCTGTCGGAGCTCGTCCCCCCTGGGCGCGGCGTGTGGATTCACATGGAGCTCGCCCCTGCGATCGTAGCCAAGCTCTCTGAGCGCGCAGCGCGCTACAAGGAGTTGACAGAGATGATCTCTCAACCAGAGGTCGCGACGTCGAGGGAGTACCCAGACCTCCTGCGGGAGCATGGACAGCTAGAGCCCGCGAACCAACTCGCAGAGCGGCTGCAGGACCTCACCGCTCGCGACGCTGAGAACCGCGCAGTCCTCGATGACCCGGAGGAGGACCCCGAGCTCCGTGAGCTCGCGGAGCTCGATCAGTCAGAGGTTGAGGAGGCTATGACCGCCCTCGAGGAGGAGGCCAAGGGCGTCCTCGTGACCGACAAGGAGGACCTGCGCGCAAAGATCATCGTCGAGATCCGGGCAGGGACTGGCGGCGATGAGGCCAGCCTCTTCTCAGCCGACCTCTACAGGATCTACAAGAAGTTCGCTGACTCGATGAGATGGAAGTGCGAGGACCTCGAGGTCTCGCACACGGACGTGGGGGGCTTCAAGGAGGTGGTGTTCGGGGTCCAAGGAGAGGGATGTTGGGCGCTCATGCAGTTCGAGTCCGGGGTGCATCGCGTCCAGCGGGTCCCACAGACCGAGACGCAGGGGCGCATTCATACATCTGCCGTCACTGTGGCGGTCCTGCC
>JAKVCE010000495.1 GCA_022447405.1 Planctomycetota bacterium
GACAGGTGACGGGATCGAGGGCATGAGCCACGCGATCGGCTTCTGGCGCTCCTTCACGCAATGGCTCGGCGGCTTCGGGATCGTCATGGTCTTCGTGGTCTTGTTCCCGACCGGCGGCAGGAGCCTCTTCCGCTCTGAGGTCCCTGGGATCAGGCGGGAGGCAGGCCACCAACGCGTCCGCGACAGCGCGCTCGGGCTCATGCGCATCTATGTCGGCATGAGTCTCATCGAGTTCTTCCTCCTGTGGTACCTCGACATGACCCCCTTCGACGCGGCGGTGCACACCTTCTCGACGATCGGTACGGGCGGCTTCTCGACGCACGCAGAGAGCATCGCCTACTTCATGTCGTGGAAGATCGAGCTCGTCATCGGCTTCTTCATGTTCGCGGCTGGCGTGAACTTCGCCTTCTACGACCTCTTCGTCCGGGTCGGCTGGCGCCGCGCTTGGGCCGCTCTCTCCCAGTCCGTGGAGTTCCGCGTCTACGCGGGCCTCATCGTGGGCTCGATGCTCCTGATCGCGACGATCCTCTGGATCTGGGGCGGCGGCGGCGGGGCGCCTGAGACCGGGCTCCCCGACTACCGCCAGTACCCCCAGGCGCTCATAGACTCTTTCTTTCAGGTCATCTCCCTGCAGACCGGCACCGGCTACGCGACCGCAGACTTCGACCAGTGGCCGCAGTTCTGTCGGATCCTGCTCATGGGCCTCTGCGTCACCGGGGCCTGCGCGGGCTCGACCTGCGGCGGGCTCAAGGTGGTGCGGCTCGTGATCGTCGCGCGCGCAGCTTTGCGCGGTGTGCAGGCCTTCGTCAGGCCGCGGGCGATCCATGATGTGAAGGTCGATGGCACCGTGCTCGAGGAGGGCGTCGTGGGCGCGGTGACGAGCTACTTCCTCCTATGGATCCTGGTCTTCTTCGGCGGGATCCTCGCCCTGAGCGGCTACGGCATCCAGCTCGAGGAGTCTGCGACGGCGGTCCTCGCGACCTTGAACAACATCGGCCCGGGCCTCGGCAAGGTGGGGCCGACAGTCAACTACGCGCACTTCCCTGACGGGGTGAAGGTGCTGCTCTCCCTCTTCATGATCCTCGGGAGGCTGGAGTTCTACGCGGTGGTCGCGCTCTTCGTCCCGGGCTTCTGGCGACGCTAGAGGATGTCTTCGCGGTAGATCCAGGGCTTGCGACGGTTGTGGTCGCGGCGGTGGGTCACCAAGCGCCAGAGCTGCTGCGGTCCATAGGCCGCCAAGTACTCTCTCTCACCCTCTGCGGTGGAGAGCGTGATCACGCCAGCGGCGATCCCGACCAAGTGCATCTTGGATAGGTCGCCGTCAGGGATCGTGTAGACGCCGGCGCCGATCTGGTCGTTGCGACCGCGCATCTTCTCAGGGACCGCGAGGAGGAGTCCGTACACCCGCGGGTCCTCGAGCACGAGGACGTCCTCTGACCAGACGCTGCCGCCCTCGCGACCGATGATGGTGAGCACGTCGCCGGGGGTGGGGTCGTCGAAAGAGAGCGGGACGCTCGGGAGACGGATCTCGGTCTCAGCGGTGAAGAGGTCTCCGCCGAGGGGCTCGATCGCGCTCTTCTCGATGCTCGGCCCGTCGCCGAACCAGACGGTCATGTTGACGTCGCCAGAGCTCGAGGTGTGGCCGAGGAAGACCACGCCGTACTCGGTGGAGACGCCGAGCTCCCTGCCGCCCTCGGTCTGAATGAGGAGGGTCGGGTCCGCGAGGGTGCGGGTGCCGGCGCAGGAGGCGAGGAGGAGGGGGAGGGCCCAGAGGGCACGTTGGCTGGTGGTGTGGCGCATGGCGGTGGAGGTCACTTGAACCTCAGATACCATCGGCGGAACTGCTCATTTTCTGGATCCAACTCCCGCGCTAGCCCAGCGTGGGTCTTGGCCTCGGGGTTGTCGATGTCTGCCTCCTCGTCACCACCGCTCACG
>JAKVCE010000496.1 GCA_022447405.1 Planctomycetota bacterium
GGTCAATCTGCCCATGAACCCCATCGTATCCGAAGCGACGGGGAGAGCGGGGACGGGACGGAGCCGCAAAAGGACCAAACAAGTTTGGCCTTTTTGTTTGCATCTAATTGAGAATGGGTCTCAATACAAATGAGACCCAGTCTCAATAACGACAAGCGAAGAACTGGCCCGCCGATGCGAGGAGGGCGACAACACAAAAAGGAACTACAGGTGTCTATAGGGATCTTTTACGGCTCAACCACAGGTAACACAGAGACCGCAGCAGAGGCCATCAATGATGAGCTAGGCGGCCTCGCGACCCATCTCGCGAACGTCGACGACACGGACCCCCAAGACCTCTTGGAGTACGACGTGCTGATCTTCGGCATCTCGACTTGGAACATCGGGGAGCTCCAAGCTGACTGGGAGTACTTCCTGCCCAAGATGGAGGGCCTGGACCTCACAGGTAAGAAGATCGCCCTCTTCGGCCTCGGAGACGCTTTTGGCTACGCTGAGAACTTCCTCGACGCTCTCGGGCTCCTTTGGGATGAGGTCAAAAAGTGCGGCGCGCCGGAGCTCATAGGGGTCTGGCCAACAGAGGGCTACACCTTCGACGAGTCCGTCGGGAAGTTCGACGAGGACCACTTCTTGGGCCTTGGGCTTGATGAGGACAACGAGCCAGACCTGCATGACGAGCGCATCGCAGCCTGGGTGGCCAAGGTCAAGGGAGAGCTCGGCCTCAGCTAGAAAGGGGAGCGGGGAAGGGGGCGGAGGGCTACCCTCTTTAGCGAAGACGTGTCTCCGCTGATGAAAGCCGCTCCCTCGCTCCTCCCCCTCCTCGTTTTCGCCGCCGCGTCTTGCACCGCCGGGGGGCACAGAGTCTTAACCCAGGGGAACGGCAAGCTCGCCATCGTGGACCGCGAGGGCGCGATCGAGTGGGAGATGCCTTGGGGCGCGATCCACGACATCCACACCCTGCCCTCGGGGAACATCATGGTTCAGGAGGGCGCAGCGCGCGTCGTCGAGATTGACCGCGATACGAAGGAGGTGGTCTGGCGCTACGACTCCACCCAGGCGAACGGGAACGCGGGCAAGGCGGTCGAGGTGCACGCCTTCCAGCCTCTTGAGAATGGGCGGGTGATGATCGCCGAGAGCGGACCAGCGCGGATCATCGAGGTGGACCGCGAGGGGGCGCTGCTCTCGGAAACCAAGCTCAAGGTGGACCGGCCGCACCCGCACACCGACACGCGCCTCGCGCGCAAGATCGCGGCCGACCGCTACCTCGTCTGCCACGAGGGCGACGGCTTCGTGCGCGAGTATGAGCAAGGCACAGGCCGAGTCGTCTGGGAGTACGACGTCCCGCTCTTTGGCCGTGACGGCAAGGGCGGCCACGGGGCGGAGGCCTTCGGCGACAAGTGCTTCGGCGCGTTGCGGCTGGAGAACGGCAACACCCTCATCGCGACGGGCAATGGGCACAGCGTGATCGAGGTGACCCCGGCGAAGGAGATCGTCTGGCACCTCCGCCAGGACGAGCTCCCCGGCATCCGCCTCGCTTGGGTCACGACGCTCGAGGTGCTTTCGAACGGCAACTACGTGATCGGCAACTGCCACGCGGGACCAGGCCAACCCCTGCTCGTCGAGGTGGACCCTGAGACCAAGGGGGTCGTCTGGACCTTCGATCACTTCGACACATTCGGGAACTCAGTCCCCAACTCGCAGCTCTTGGACGCAAAGGGGGTGATGCGCTGAGCCTTGGCGGCAAGGCGCCGCGAGAGGAAAAAACGCCGCCTCCGAGGCCGTGCTCGCTCCAAGAAACGCGAAAAGCAGGCAGGGGGACCCGCGCCGGTGACGGGTAAACTGCGACACTACGCCGACATGTGGAGCACCCTACACCTCGATGATTACGTGAAGACCAACCGCGGCCAGCTCGCCGAGGTGAAGGCAGTGCATGGCAA
>JAKVCE010000497.1 GCA_022447405.1 Planctomycetota bacterium
CTTCGGCGTTCAAGACATCGAAGGCCTCCTCCGTCGTGAGGGCGTCGAGGCCGCGGGCGCGCTCGTTCGGCTGCTCGGTTAAGAGGTGATCGCGGGGTCCCAAGACGGGTTCCATGCTTGGATGATGGCAGGCCGGTGGCGGCCTCCCCAGCACTTTCCATAGACTGATGGATCGAGGAGGCGTGATCGCGCGTTGCGGCACCCCTCCGAGACCCAAAACACGATGCAGAAGCTCACCAGCTACGCCGCCGGCTCCTGGCATGAAGGGACCGGAGAGGGCGCACCGATCCACGACCCGCACACCGGAGAGGCCATCGCCACGGTCGACTCCACCGGCTTGGACTTCCAGGCCGTCCTCGACCACGCCCACGAGGTGGGCGGGCCGGCGCTGCGGGCCATGACCTTCGGCGAGCGCGCGGCGCTCTTGAAGGCGCTCTCCGCGGCCATCCACGAGCACCGCGAGGAGCTGATCGAGATCAGCATCAAGAACGCGGGCTCGACCCGCGGTGACGCCAAGTTCGACATCGACGGCGCGACCGGCACCCTCGCCGCCTATGCACACTTCGGCAAGTCCCTCGGAGACGCGACCTTCCTGAACGACGGCGAGATGGAGCAGCTCGGCCGCACCAAGCGCTTCGCTGGCAGGCACATCTCCGTCCCGCGCCTCGGCGCCGCCCTCCACATCAACGCCTTCAACTTCCCCGCATGGGGGATGTGCGAGAAGCTCGCGTGCTCCATCCTCGCGGGCGTCCCTGTCATCGAGAAGCCCGGCACGCCCACGGCGCTGCCCGCCTGGCGCACAGCGGAGATCATCGTGAACTCCGGCGTCCTCCCGGAGGGCGCGTACCAGTTCATCTGCGGCTCGACGGGCGACCTCCTCGATCGCCTCGGGATGCAGGACTGCATGGCCTTCACGGGCTCGGCCTCGACCGGCGCTTACTTGAAGGGCAATGAGAACCTCGTGAAGAACAACGTGCGCGTGAACATCGAGGCGGACTCCTTGAACGCCGCGGTGCTCGGTCCCGAGGTCGACCCCGACTCCGAGACCTACGCGCTCTTCCTGCGCAACGTCGCCCTCGACATGACCCAGAAGACGGGCCAGAAGTGCACGGCGACGCGTCGCATCCTCGTCCCCGCGGAGCGCGTGGAGGAGGTCAAGGCGGACCTCGTCGCCGAGCTCGGCCGCACGAAGGTCGGGGACCCCTCGGACCGCGACAACCGCATGGGGCCGCTCTCTTCGCCGCGCCAGTTTGAGGACGTGAAGGACGGGATCGCGAAGCTCCAAGAGGTCTGTGACACGGCTTGTGGTGGGCCCGAGGCTCTGTTTGAGACGGGCTGCTATGTGGCGGCGACGCTCCTCGTGGCGAAGGACCCGCGGGCAGCGATCATCCACGCCGAGGAGGTCTTCGGACCGGTCTCGACGATCCTCGCCTATGACGGCTCCGCAGAAGAGGCGGTCGAGCTCGTCACCATGGGCTGCGGCGGCCTCGTCACGAGCGCCTACTCGAACGACAACGACTGGACCGAGGCCTACGTCCTCGGCGTCGCGCCCTGGCACGGGCGGGTGTGGCTCGCGAACGAGCGCTCTGCGGAGCAGTCGCTGCCCCCGGGCATGGTCTTGCCGCAGATGGTGCACGGCGGCCCCGGTCGCGCCGGCGGCGGCGAGGAGCTGGGCGGCCTGCGCGGCCTGGACTTCTACATGCAGCGCACAGCCGTGCAGGGCTTCGGCGGTCTCCTGAAGGACGCCTTCGCCCCGAAGGAAGCGGCTGAGACGGGCGCCTGAGGCTTACATCCCGTCGATGATCGCGTTGAAGGTCGCGCTCGGGCGCATGGCGCTAGCGCAGGCTTCGACGCTCGGGTGGAAGTAGCCGCCGATGTCGACGGGCTCGCCTTGGGCGGCGAGGAGCTCGGC
>JAKVCE010000498.1 GCA_022447405.1 Planctomycetota bacterium
GTTTTGGCCATACGCGCTGCGAGGCGCGACGGGTGCGGAGCTGCTCGAACTCCTCATGGCAGAGGGCTTCTGC
The DNA here is from genome assembly GCA_022447405.1 of Planctomycetota bacterium. Taxonomy (GTDB): domain Bacteria; phylum Planctomycetota; class UBA1135; order UBA1135; genus JAKVCE01. Next base: position 74 of record JAKVCE010000498.1, read on the forward strand.
GTAGGGAAAGCCACCGCTGCCCCCTACCCCATGTCCGCCGCGCGCCTCTTACGTCAGGCCGAGGGGAGAGACCCGGTGAAGGGCGGCCTCGATCTGTACGCCACCCGCGGCGTCCCCTTCCATGTGGGCGGCGCCGTCGACCGCCTGCGCTCCCTCTGGCGCTCCCTGAAGGAGGAGTGAATGGACCTCTTCGACTTCCACGCCCACTTCTTCGCGCGCCCCTTCTTCGAAGCCCTCGCCGCCCAGTCGCCCTTGGAGGGCAGCGCGGAGGAGAAGCTCGCGGGAGTCAGCGCCAAGACCGGCATCGAGCTCCCTCCCGAGGACTTGGGCGAGCACACGGCGCGCTGGCTCGCTGAGCTCGACCGCCACGGCGTCGCGCGCATGGCGGCCTTCGCGAGCCTGCCTGAGGAGGCGCCCGCTGTCGCCGAGGCCGCGCGCCTCGCCGAGGGTCGCCTGGTCCCCTTCTCTCTCGTCAACCCGCTCGTGGAGGACGCCCCCGCCAAGGTCGAGCGCCTCATCTCTGAGCTGGGCTTCCGGGGCGTCCTGATGTTCCCCGCCATGCACCACTACGCCATCGACGGGCCCGAGGCCCGCGCTGTGTTTGAGGTGCTGGCCAGGCACAGCGCTCCGGCCTTCGTCCACTGCGGCCTCCTCGTCGTCAAGCTGCGGGACCTCCTCGGGCTCCCGCGTGTCCAGGACATCCAGTTCGCCAACCCGCTCTCGCTCATCCCAGCGGCCAACGCGCACCCCGAGGTCCCCTTCGTCATCCCCCACTTCGGCGCTGGCCTCTTCCGCGAGGCCCTCTTGGCGGGCGCGCAGTGTGAGAACGTCTACGTCGACACCTCCTCGACGAACTCCTGGCGGCGAACGCAGCCCGGTGCGCCTGACCTCGCGCAGGTCTTTGAGCGGGCCCTGGAGGTCTTCGGTGCCGAGCGGGTGCTCTTCGGCACCGACTCAAACGTCTTCCCCGCCGGCTGGAGGGCGGAGCGGCTGGCCGAGCAGCGAGAGGCCATGGGCGCGCTAGACGTCAGTGAGGATGACCAGGCAGCCATCTTCGGCGGAAACGCCGCGCGCCTCATAGGCGCGGTCTCTTGAAGAGCTAGTTCGGGACGGCCTCGCCGACGCGGGGCTCCTGCCCGCGCAGGACGCTGTTGTCGCTGAAGAGCTGGGTCTGGTCGACCTGGGCGACGTTCAAGAGCTCGTCCTCGTCGATCTGCCCTGATTGAGCGTAGGCATCGAGGGCGTTCTGCCAGGTGGTCTTCACGACATCCTCTTGGGAGACGCCACGCTCGATCATCAGCGCGGCGGTCTTGGGGACGGAGAGCGGATCGCTCACGCCCCAGTCTGCGGAGCTGTCCACGATGATCCGCTCAGGGCCGTACTGCTGGACGATCTCGACCATGCGCTCTGAGCCCATCTTCGTGTGGGGGTAGATCGTGAAGGCCGCCCACGCGCCAGCGTTGAGCGTGTCCTCCAAGGTCTCCTCGTTGTTGTGGTCCACGATGAACTTCTCCATCGGCACGCCCACGTTCTGCGCCACCTCGATCGAGCGGATGATCCCGCTCTTCTTGTCCCGGTGGGGCGAGTGGACCATGACCACCATGTCGTTCTCCTTGGCGAAGTTGAGCTGCCACTCATAGGCGCGCTCCTCTGCAGGAGTGATCTCGTCGTAGCCGATCTCTCCGATCGCCACCACGCCCTCCTTCAAGGCGTAGAGCGGGAGCACCTCGAGGACCTCCTTCGCGAGGCCCTCGTCGTTGGCCTCCTTCGAGTTGAGCCCCATCGCGCAGTAGTGCTTGATCCCAAACTGTGCGGCGCGGAAGCGCTCCCAGC
>JAKVCE010000499.1 GCA_022447405.1 Planctomycetota bacterium
CGCTCACGCCAGCTCCTGTCGAGCTCGTAGCTCAAGCGCTGTCTGGGCTCCTCCGCTGCGCGCCACCCCACGGTCTCACGGAGGCGATCAACCTCGAGGCCAGCGGCGCGCACCCCTGCGCGCTCCAGGTAGCTGCTCAAGTCGGACGCGAGTGCGGATTGGGCGGCGACGAAGTCACGTGATCGCGTCTGCTCGCGCACCGTCGGCCAGAGCGAGCGCTCAGCCCATCTCCGCAGCTCCGCCCCGGCCTCGCGGTACGACGTGGCGAGGGCGCCATCGACCTCCGCTTGAGCGCGCTCTCTCCAGCGGAGGATCGAAGCCCCGCGCCCCTCGGGGAGCTCTGCGGTCGCATAGCCCGTCTCGCGCGAGACGGCCAGGTCGAAGCCCGCGCCCGTCGCTGCGCGAGCCTCCTCAAAGCGTCCCTCCAGGAGGAGCGTCCTCCGGAGAGCGTCAGCCTCTACGCGAAGCGTGGAGATCACCCCTTCGAGCTTGCTCTCCAGCTCCGCTCGGAGGCGCTCATGAGTCGCGACCTCTCGCGCGCCGACGGCGACGGAGGCGTGCTGAGTGATGGCCTCTCGGAGCCCGAGCGCGCCGCTCTGCCAGCCCTCTTCGAGGAGCTGGAGCTCGGTCTTCACGACCAGGGCGGGCTCAGCGGTGGTCACCCCGCCCGGGTCGCGCAGCGCGAAGGCGCCAGCGGTGACCACCAGGGCGATGGCGGCGACCCACAACGGAGCCTTGCTGCGTCCCTGCCCCTCCAACGGCTCCAGCTTCGCGACATGTACCCGCGGTCGCTTGCCCTTCATGAGCAGCTTGAGGTCCATGCCTAGCTCACGCGCCGAGGCGTGCCGACGCGCAGGGTCCTTCGAGAGCGCCTTTCGCAGCACGAGCGACATCCCTCGCGAGACCCCGGCGTGGGCCTCTCGCGGGTCGCTGAGCGGGTCATGGAGCACGCTCGCCAGCACCTCGGCGGGGCTCTCGCCCGGGAAGGGCGGTGCGCCACAGAGGGCGTCGTGCATGGTCGCGGCCAGCGAGTAGACGTCGCTGCGCGAGTCCACGTCAGCGGGGTTGCGCGCCTGCTCCGGGCTCACGTAGTGCGGCGTCCCCATCGTCGCGCCCAGTCGGGTGAGCTGTGGCTCGTCCTCGGAGCGCGCGAGGCCCAGGTCGACGAGTCGAGGCTCTCCAGCGGCAGTCAGGATGACGTTCGCCGGCTTCACGTCTCTGTGTATGACGCCCGCCTCGTGCGCGTGCTGCAGCGCGTCCGCGAGCGGGAGGAAGAGCGCGATAGCCTCGGCCTCGCCCATCGGCCCGCCGCGTCGCAAGCGCTCCGAGAGCGGCTGACCCTCGATGAGCTCCATCGCCATCCACCAGCCGTCGGGGCTCTCCCCCACGTCGAAGGCGCTGACGATGTTCGGGTGATCGAGCATCGCCATGAGCCTGGCCTCACGGCGCAGACGCTTGACCGTGCTCTGACGCCTCGTGGCCTCAGGGTGGAGCACCTTCAGCGCGACGAGGCGGTCCACAGAGCGCTGCCGCGCGCGATACACGACGCTCGAACCACCGCGCCCTAAGACCCCCTCGATGAGGTAGCCAGAGATGCGCGGCAGCACCTCGCGCCGCGCCCCGCCCCCCGGCTCAGGTCGGTCCTGCATCAGCCGACGCGACCCCCTTCATCCTCGCCGCCGGGGCCCTTCCGCCCGGTGCTCTTGAACCACTCGCGCCAGGCCCTGTCCGCCGCGCGCATATCCTTCTTCGTCGCAGCGCGGAAGGCCTTGTCGTAGACCTCCTTGCGCTCCGCGACCGTGTCAATGACCCGCTTCGGGACCTCAGGCGCGGTCTCGCGGATCACCTTGTGGAACTCAGTGATGTCGCCCTTAGCCACTACCCACTCGATGATCCCCATC
>JAKVCE010000005.1 GCA_022447405.1 Planctomycetota bacterium
GCAGACCCTGCCTGGCCCATCGGGCGCTTCACTACCTCTGCGGGTGCATATGTAGACCCCGCTTGGGCCAAGCTCGAGTTCGGCTTCGGCGTCGACGGCTTCACAAAGAGCTCGTCCACGGTCACCCCAGGGAGCCTCCTCAACTGGAACCCTTCAGGCAGGACCCTCCGGACCCCGACCTTCCTGCCGGAGCACGGCCTGGTCCACTACCTCGTCCGAGGCCCAGGCCGCTGCTTCGCCGCCATCGACTCGCACCGGATCATCGCCGGGCCGCTGCATGGCCAAACCATCAAGCGCTTCGAGGCAGTGCGCGGGTGGCGATGGGAGACCCATGACCTGAGGAGATATGTCGGACACAAGGTCCACCTTGAGTTCACGCCCGTCGAGGGAGCCACGGACTTCGCCGTCGCCCTCGTCGTAGAGGGCCCCACGCGACCCGCTGATCCCGCGGAGTGGAGCTTGGGGCTCGGAGGCGCAGACGCTGACGGGTTCGCTGCCTCCTTCGCCGAGAGCCTCGACCGAGCCGCCCAGAGCTTGACCGCTCCGGAGCCTCCTCAAGGAGAGGAGGGCAGAGATGCCGCGGCGCTCCTCGACTGGATCGCGCTCCATCCTGAGCTCTTCCCCGAGGTAGACGAGGGCGCGCTCAGCCGCGCCGCAGCACCGCACATCGAACGGCGCATCGCGCTCCTCAACAAGATCGACACTCAGTCTCGCGCTGCGCCCGCCATGCTTGACGGGAGCGGCGTGAACGAGCGCGTCTTCATCCGCGGCAACCACACCACCCCGGGAGAGTTCGCCCCACGGCGCCTCCCCGTCGCGCTGCCTGACTCTGAGCCCATCGAGGCGGCCGGCAGCGGACGCCTTGAGCTCGCGCGCCGGCTCACGAAGCGAGAGAACCCGCTCGTAGCTCGCGTGATGGCGAACCGCATCTGGCATCACCTCTTCGGGCGCGGGATCGTGAGCTCGGTGGACGACTTCGGAAAGCAAGGGACCACCCCGACGCACCCTGAGCTCCTCGATCACCTCGCGAACCGCTTCGTCGGCGAGGGTTGGTCTATGAAGAGCTTGGTGCGGGGCATCGTCCTCTCCTCTACGTATCGCCAGTCCGTCGGAGGGGACCCGCGCGGTCTTGAGCTAGACCCGGACAACCTGCTCCTCGGCCGCTCGCCGGTCCGGCGCCTCGAGGCGGAGGCCATCCGCGACGGCGCCCTCGCCGTCTCAGGCGCCCTCGACAAGACCCTGTATGGCCCGAGCGTCCCCGTCCACCTCGACCCCTTCATGGAGGGACGCGGGAGACCTGGGAAGAGCGGTCCCGTCGACGGAGAGCGCAGGCGCAGCCTCTACATCTCCGTCCCGAGGAACTTCCTCTCCCCCTTCTTCAAGGTCTTCGACCGGCCCATCCCCTTCACGACGCAGGGCAAGCGCAGCGTCTCCAACGTCCCCGCGCAGTCACTCACCATGATGAACGACCCGCTCTTTGAGGAGCTCGCTGAGCGCTGGGCGAAGCGCCTCCTCCAAGAGGGTGAAGCGACAGCGCCGGAGCGGATCGAGGCCCTCTACCTAGAGGCCTTCTCTAGGGAGCCGACCGCCGATGAGACTGAGCGGCTGCTGGCCTTCCTCGACGGCCGCGACGACGAGGACGCGTGGGCGGACGTCTGCCACGTCCTCTATAACGTGAAGGAGTTCATCTTCCTCAACTAGTCATGAGCGGCGCGATGAGACATCACTCCACCTGGTCCCGGCGAGAGCTCTTGCGGCGAACCTGCTGCGGGTTCGGAGGCGTCGCGCTCTCCAGCCTGTTGGCCGACCGCGCCTACGCCGGCTTGCTTCGGGATGGAGAGAACCCGCTGAGCCCGCGGCCGACGCACTTCCCCGCGAGCGCCGAGCGCGTGATCTTCCTCTATATGGACGGCGCTCCCTCTCAGATCGACACCTTCGACCCGAAGCCGCGGCTTGAGAAGGAGAGCGGGCAGCCGATCGGGATCAAGGTCCCCAAGACGCAGTTTGATGATGTCGGCGGGATCCTGCCCTCACCCTGGAAGTTCAATCAGTACGGCGAGAGCGGGCTCTGGATCAGCGACCTCTTCCCGCACCTCTCTAAGCACGCCGACGACCTGTGCGTCGTGCGCTCGATGACCTCAAAGTTCCCGGAGCACACGAACGCCAACTACTTCCTCCACACCGGGAGCGGCCTGCAAGGGAGGCCGAGCATGGGCTCTTGGCTCACATACGGGCTCGGGAGCGAGTCGAGCGACCTCCCAGGCTTCATCGTCCTGAACGGCGGGCTCATCCCTCCGGGCGGACTAGACAACTTCAACTCGGGCTACCTGCCCGCGAGCTTCCAAGGCTCCGTCTTCAAGCGCGGCGCTCAGCCCGTCGCCAACCTGAACTCCACCCGCGACTCCAAGGAGGTCCAGCGCGCCAAGCTCGACCTCCTCGGCGACCTCGACGAGCGCGCGCTCGAGCGGGCGGGCAGTGACGGAGAGGTCGAGACCGCGATCACGAACTACGAGCTCGCGTTCCGAATGCAGGCCGCGGTCCCTGAGCTCATGGACCTCAGCGACGAGACCCAGCTGACGAAGAAGATCTACGGCCTCGAGGCGCCCGACCCGCACACGCGCACCTACGGCACGATGTGCCTCTTAGCGAGGCGGCTCGCCGAGCGCGGCGTGCGCTTCATCGAGCTCACCTGCCCTGGCGTCGGACATGACCGCTGGGACCAACACCAGAACCTGAAGCAAGGTCACGAGGACAACGCTCGCGCGGTGGACCACGGCATCTCAGGGCTCCTCACAGACCTCAAGGCCAGAGGACTCCTCGACTCGACGCTCGTCGTCTTCTCCGGCGAGTTCGGCCGCACCCCGATGGCGCAGGGCTCAGACGGGCGCGACCACAACCCCCACGGCTTCTCCATGTGGATGGCCGGCGGCGGCGTGAAGGCCGGGCAGGCTTACGGCTCCACGGATGAGTACGGCTACTACGCCATCGAGAACAAGATGGAGATGCACGACCTCCACGCGACGATGCTGCACCTGCTCGGGCTCGATCATGAGCGCCTCACCTACCGCTTCTCGAGCCGCGACATGCGCCTCACAGACGTGCACGGCCACGTCTTCCACGACCTGATCGCGTAGCGCCACCCGCCGCCCAAGAACAGTGAGCTTCTTGGTACCTTGTGCCTCCAAGGAGTCTCTCTTGATCGCACTCTCATCTCTCGCTGCCCTCGCCGCGCTCTCCTCACCCCAGGACCCCACGCTCACCGAGGGTCTGCGGCTGGTCCGGGAGCTAGGCTGCGCCGCCTGCCACACTGCCCCCGCAGAGTACGCCGACCTCATCGCGCCCCCGCCGGGGCCCGACCTCACCAAGGTCGGCGAGCGGATCCTGCCCGACTACTTCCTCGACTACCTGATCGATCCGATGGGTCACAAGCCCGGGTCAAGGATGCCTAACCTGTTCGCCGGCCGGGACGAGAACCCCCGCACAGCCTGGAGCATGGCGCGCGCGCTCCCTCACTTCCTCGGCAACTTAGGCGACCCGATCGACACCACGCCAGTGCCCACGAGCAACGCCGAGCTCGAGCGCGGGCGGCAGCTCTTCCACGGGGTCGGCTGTGTCGCGTGTCACTCTCCCCTTGAGACCCCTGAGGACCTCGAGCTCCCGTGGTGGGAGTTTGAGACGCCGCCCACCTTTGACGCCCTCGCCAACACCCCTGAGCTCGGGGATGTCGTACACCTCGGCGACCTCTCGAAGAAGACCACCGTCAGGGCCCTCACCAAGTTCCTCCTCTCGCCCCACGACGCGCGCCCCGCCGGGCGCATGCCAGACATGGGCCTAGACGAGGCGGACGCGAAGGCGATCGCCGCCTACTTGCTGCGGCATCAGCTGATCGAGTCTGCGACGGCTCCAGGGCTGCGCTACGAGTACTTTGAGGAGCCCGGCCTCGAGACGGTCATGACGCTCGATGAGTACACCGCAGTCCGCACCGGCTCGATCGAGACGATCGACAAGCTGCCCGAGAACCGCGGGGACAACTTCTGCTTCCGCTTCACCGGCGAGGTCAACGTCCCCGAGACCGGCGAGTGGACCTTCTACCTCAAGTCGGACGACGGCTCGCGCCTCTGGATCGATGGCAAAGAGCTCATCGACAACGACGGCAACCACGCCCCCACGGAGCGCTCCGGCAAGCGCGCCCTCGAGGCTGGCCTGCACTCCATCGAGGTGCGGATGTTCGAGCGGGGCGGAGGAGAGATGGTCGAGCTGCAGTGGGAGGGCCCTGGGGTCTCGCGCGGGTTCCTGAGCCCTGACGTGCTCTCGCACTCCTCCATCGCCCTCGGGCCGCCCACTTCCTCCTTCGAGCTCCACCCGGAGGCCATCCGGGTCGGCACGAAGACCTTCTCCAAGCTCCGCTGCTTCGCCTGTCATGAGACTGGAGTGCCCCACACCGAGCAGCGCCCGATCCCTGGCATCGCCCAGCTCGACATCTCCAAGCCGCGCAGCTGCATCGGGACTGACATCAACCCGACGATCCCCCTCTACGACATCAGCCAGCCCGAGATCGACGCGATCATGTTCGCGATCGACGCCATCCAGCAGGGCGAGGAGCTCGCGCACACGACCGGGAGCGAGCTGGAGGCCCTGCGCTGCACGGCCTGCCACGACCGCGGCGGCGTCGGCGGCCCCGCGGCGGCTCGACGCGTCTGGTTCGAGGTCGTGGGCGACGCAGACATCGGTGACGAGGGCCGCATCCCCCCGACCCTCGAAGGGGTCGGCGCGAAGCTCCGCCCGGACTGGCTGAAGACCGTGCTGCTCGACGGCGGGACCGCGCGGCCCTACATGAAGACGCGCATGCCTCAGTACGGTCACGACCTCGTCGCGCACCTCGCCGACGCCTTCTTAGAGGAAGACAGCGCAGGCGGCGTGGACAAGCTGACTGAGATCGATGAGGTCGAGATCGGCCATGGCCAGCGCCTCGTCGGCACCGACGGGCTCGGCTGCATCAACTGCCACACCTTCGCGGGTCATGAGTCCCTCGGCGTCCCGGCGACGGACATGTCGGCCATGTACACGCGCCTCAACCAGGCGTGGTTCCACAAGCTGCTCGTGGACCCCGTCGCGCTGAAGATGAACACCCGCATGCCGGACTTCTGGCTGAACGGGAAGAGCCCCGTCACGGACATCCACGACGGCGACATCGACAAGCAGATCGAGGCCATCTGGAGCTACCTCTCCCTCGGAGAGGCCGCGCCCTACCCCAAGGGGCTCTTGAGCTCACCGGGTGAGTTCGAGCTCACGCCGACGGAGGGGCCGATCCACACCGGCGTGTTCATGCGCGACATGAGCCCGCGGACCTTGGTCATCGGAACACCTCAACGCATCCACTACGCCTTCGACATGATGAACTCCCGCCTCGGCCGGGCCTGGGCGGGGAAGTACTTCGACGCCGCCGGGACCTGGAAGGGTCGCGCGGGCCAGCTCGAGGTGCCGCCCGTGCCCTGGATCGACTTCGCCCCCGACGCGCCCTTCGCCCTCCTCGCGGAGGAGACCGCGAGCTGGCCGAGCGAGATGGGCCGTGACGCGGGCTACCGCTCCTTGGGCAGGACCATGGACGAGTCGGACATGCCGACCTTCCGGTACTCGCTCAATGACGTCGTCATCGAGGAGACCGTGCGACCCGAGCTGCGGCTCGGCGGCGCTCGCCTCGTCCGCTCCTTCTCCATAGGAGGCCAGGTGAACGACGGGGCCACGCTCTACATGCGAGCAGACCGAGGCTCCATCGAAGCCCGCGACGGCGAATGGCTGCGTGACGGAGAGCTGAGCGTTCAGGTCTCCAGAGGAGGACGCGCCCTCCTGCGCGGCGAAGCTGACGCAGCTGAGCTCCTCATCCAGATCAACGAGCTCCCCGCCAACATCGAGGTGACCTACACATGGTGATCACAACGACCCTCTGCGCCCTGGCTCTCTCGCTCCCGGCTGGAGAGGAGGACTTCTACGAGATCGTGACCATCCCGATCCCCGAGGACATCGTCCTCGAGGTCAGCGGGATCGAGGTCCTCAAGGACGGGACCGCCCTCGTCGCGACCCGGCGCGGGAACGTCTACAGCGTCACCGGCGCGTGGGAAGACGACGCCAGCAACGCGCAGTTCAACCTCTTCGCGCAAGGGCTCCAGGAGCCCCTCGGCCTCCTCGACCACGACGGCTGGGTCTACGTCATGCAGCGCGGCGAGCTCTCTCGCATGCGCGACACGCGCGGCGACGGACGGGTCGATGAGCTCGAGACGATCTGCGACCTGATCCCGATCAGCGGCAACTACCACGAGTACAACTTCGGCCCCGTGATCGGTCCGGACGGCAACTTCTGGGTGACCACCAACAAGCCCTTCGGCGGCGAGCCCTTCGGGCGCGCGGAGTGGCGCGGCTTCACCATGAGCATCACGGCTGACGGCCAGATGATCCCCACCTGCTCTGGCCTGCGCTCCCCCGCCGGCGTCGAGGCGAGCCCTTGGGGAGACGTCTTCTACACGGACAACCAGGGCGAGTGGTGCGGCGCGAGCAAGCTCTCCATCATGCGACCCGGCGACTTCCACGGTCACCCCCACGGCATCGGCTCCTGCAAGAACGAGGAGTGGGCCTTCTCCATCGTGGACAACGTCCCGAACGGGAAGCTCTTCCCCGAGGTCAAAGAGGAGATCCCCGAGCTCCGCATGCCCGCGGTCTGGTTCCCCTACGACAAGATGGGGCGCTCCCCGGCGGGCATGGCCTGGGACATGACCGAGGGCGCGTTCGGCCCCTTCGCCGGACAGCTCTTCGTCACAGACCAGTACGACGCCTCTGTGCTGCGCGTCGCCCTCGAAGAGGTGAACGGCAACTGGCAGGGCGCGTGCTTCCCCTTCCGGATGGGTCTGCAGTGCGGCGCGATCCGCTGCGAGTTCGGTCCGGATGACTCGCTCCTCGTCGGCATGACCAACCGCGGCTGGGGCGGCAGGGGCAACAGCCCCTTCGGGCTGCAGCGCCTGCGCTGGACCGGCGAGACGCCCTTCGAGATCCACACGATGTCCGCCATCCCCGGCGGCTTCCGCCTGCGCTTCACCTCCGAGGTGAACCTGGACGTCAGCGCGCACGCGAGCTCCTTCAAGATGAAGAGCTACACCTACAAGCTCCACTCTGGCTACGGCAGCCCCGAGGTGGACGTGAAGGAGCTCACCGTCACGGGCGTCGTGGCGAACGAGGACGCGCGCGGGCTCGATGTCATGGTGGACGGGCTGCGCTCGGGCTATGTGCATGAGCTCAGCGCCGAGGGCGTCGCCTCTGCCGCTGGAGGCTCGCTCCTCCACAAGAAGGCCTACTACACGCTCATCGAGCTCGCCGAGTGAGCTAGTCGCCGCGCGTGATCGATGCGCGCGCGGCGGTGGCCTCTTCTAGGTCCCTCACGAACCCGTCTGCCCTCGCGATGGGGATCTCCAGGACGAGGCGGACCGCCTCGCCATAGTCTGACTCCGTGGGCTGGAGGCCAGCTCGCGCCAGCACTCCCTGCACCGGTGAGGAGAGGTCATAGTCATGCGTCACCACCACCCGCTCCGTGACGATGACCTCGCGGATCTTCGCCCGCTCGAGCGCCTCCTTCGCAGCGGAGCCGTAAGCGCGCACCAGCCCGCCGACTCCGAGCTTGGTCCCGCCGAAGTAGCGCGTCACGACGACGACGAGCTGCGTGACCTCGCTCCCCTCGAGCTGCTTGAGGATCGGCACGCCGGCGGAGCCGGAGGGCTCCCCGTCATCGCTCGAGCGCCAGGTCTCGCCCCCAGGTCCGAGCCGATATGCCCAGCAGTGGTGCCGCGCGTCGTGGTACTTGGCGCGCATGGCCTCTAAGAAGGCCTGCGCCTCCTCTTCACTCTCCGCGGGTGACGCGTCCGCGATGAAGCGGCTCCCCGAGATCTTGTCGATCTCGTGAGAGATGGGCTCGTCGAGGATGCGATAGGACTCGATCATGAGCGCTGCTGAGAGCTCGAGCCGCGGGAGCGACTAGTCGTCTCCGATGTAGCTCAAGGCCTCGATCGCTCTGCTCTCAGGTCGGCCTCTGGCGCCCATCGGCGGCGATTATGTGTGATCCCCAGAGGTGAATCCACCGAGCCGGATCGCAATCAGGCGCCACCCTAGAGGAGAGGAAAGCGCGCTCTGGGGTGAACACTTCTCCATCTCCGTCGTAGCCTTGGGTTGCGCCCATGGGACCCCTCTGCACCACGCTCCTCACTCTGATCTCCCTCACCCCTGCTCAACAGGACGAGGCGAAGGTTGACCGTGAGAGCTGGGTAGAAGAGCTCTTCCAGGCACAGCCCGAGACGCGCCTGGTCGATCTCATCCTCCCGGGCACGCACGACTCGGGCTCCTATGCGATCACGAGCTCCTCTCCTCCAGCCCCCGGCGCGCCGGCCGCCTATGAGCGCGTGGGCTCGATCGCGGCCAAGTGGTCCAAGACGCAAGACCAGACCCTCGAGCAGCAGCTCCGCGGCGGGATCCGATACCTGGACCTGCGCGTCGCTCACTTCGAGGGGAGGCTCGTGCTGGTCCACGGGCTCGTCTCCTGCGACCTGGACGAGGCGCTCGCTGGCGTGGGCCGCTTCGCAGCGGAGCACCCCAAGGAGCCCGTCCTCCTCGACCTGCAAGCCATGCCGCCCAGGAGCGCACACCCCAAGCTCCACGAGCTCCTGCAAGAGACCCTCGGCGACCACCTCTTCCAGGGCGAGGACCCGCCCGCGAAGTGGACCCTCAAAGAGCTCTGGTCGAGCGAGCGCGCGCTCATCTGCATCGCGAGCCACTCCGACTTCGCAGCCCGCAGGCCGGAGTACTACAGCCGCAAGCTCTTAGACAGCGTCTGGACCAACACCCGGGAGGTCCCCGCCCTCCGCGAGGGCCTCGACGCCAGACTGCGCGCGCGGGACCCCAACGGGCTCCAGTGCGCCTACCTCACCTTCACACCCAAGGCCCGGACGATCATCACGGGCAGCGTCTTCGGAGGCAAAGGCCTGCGCTCCCTGAGCAAGCCGCTCTTCAAGCTCCCTGGCGAGTGGATCCCTGAGTGGCTAGAGGCAGGCCTCAGACCCAACGTGGTCTCCGTCGACTTCTACGAGCACACCGACGTCGTCGACGCCGTCATCCTCGGGAACAAGACGCTCTTCGCGCGCTAGAGCCCGCGCGCCGCGCGGACCTGGGCGGCGTACTTGGCCGGGTCCTTCTCGTAGCCCGCGACGCAGCCCTGGCAGCAGAGGCGCACGAGGGTGGTGCCGTAGAGGACGTCGACGGGGTCGCCCTTGGAGCTGACCCCCTGTCCGCTGATCGGGCACATGTCGAGCGGGTAGTCCTCAGCCTGCTTCGCGATGAGCGCGGCGTTGAGCTTCTCGATGTGAGACGAGGGGTCCTCCTCGATCGACTTCACGCAGTTGCCGCAGCAAGCGCGGATGACGCGCGTCGAGTTGACGAGGGCGTGCGGGCTGCCTTCGGCGAGGGGCTTGCCGGTGATGGTGCAGGTCTCGAGGGGATAGCTCGCGAGCTGGAGCGCGACGAGGGCCTCATCGAGCTTGGTCGCGTAGGTCCCCGGGTCCGCCTCCACCTTCGCCTGACAGTTCGTGCAGCAGGTCCTGAAGAGGCGGCCAGCGGCGACGAACTCGACGCCCGGCTTCTCAGGGGTGAGCGCCTGCCCGGAGAGCACGCACACGGTCTGGGGATAGAAGGGCGCCTGCGCAGCGATGATGGCGTCGTTGTCGACGTTGGGGCCCGCAGAGGAGACGGGGAGCTCCGTGTTCGTGACCAAGGCGAGGCCGAGGGTCGAGACCGCGGCCACCTCGACGGAGAACTGCTCAGACCGATCCTCGGCGAGGCCGCGGACGATCGCGCCGTTGATGCGCTCCATCGCCGTGTTGCGGTTGTAGAGCACGATCATGTCGACAGACTTCGCACCGCCTAAATCGACCTCCCACCAAGGGTTCGCCTCGGTGGCTGTGTGCGTGACGGTGTCGTCCTCATAGACGCCGCTCGTGTTGCCGTCGATGGCGCGCTCGGGGGCGCCGTTCGAGCCGACGCTCGACTGGGTCGCCGTCCCGCCGCTCGCGACGTTCTCCTCGCCAGAGAAGACCTCGACCTCGGCGAGAGAGAGGATCTTTCCGTCGCCAGGCAGGTCGACGCGGATGAAGCGGACCTCCTTCGAGGCGGCGCCCACCGGCAAGCTCGGCGGCTGGATCTTCTCAAAGCCAGTGTTCACGTAGAGCCCTCCGCGGCCCTCACGGAGAGAGGCGGCCCCCTCCTCGGAGACCTGAGTTCCCCAGACGAAGACGCGCGCGAGCGAGTCGAGGTTCAAGAGGTGCGGGACGACCGCGTCGTCGACCGCGGTGTCGTAGAGGTTGAGGTAGACGAGGGAGTCCAGGTTCGCGAGGGGCGCGAAGCCGGCGCTCGTCACCTTGGTCTTCTGCAGGTAGAGCTTCTTCAAGCCCGTCATACCCGCGAGGTGCTCGAGGCCGGCGTCCGTGATCGCCGTGCTGGCGAGGTTGAGCTCGACCACGCCAGCCAGCTGGGCGACGTGCGCGAGGTCTGCGTCCTTCACCTCTTTCCCGTGGATGTGGAAACCCACGACCCACTCGCCGCTCCCGATGGCGGTCTCCATGACCATGCCACCCGCCGCCTCGACGGCTTTGCGGGCGTCGCTCACGGGGTCTTGCGCGTACGCGGTGAGGGCGAGGGATGCGGTGAGAAGGAGAGCTAGCTTCATGGATTTCATCTGAGACACCTCTTGGATGGGGGCCCAATCATACGCGCCAGCGCGCGCCCTGGCGGCTCAATCGAAGGGCCAGAGGACCTCAGCGGCCGCGATCGGGATGATATAGCCGATCGCAGAGGCCTTGCCCTCGCGATCCACCGGGTGGATCGCTGTCACGACGCCGACCACGTTCCCCGTGCCGTCAATGACCGGGCCGCCGCTCGCGCCGGGGTGGATCGCCGCGTCGACCTGGAGGTAGCCCTGCACCTTGCGGCTCACGATGCCGCGGAAGGTGCTGGCGATGACGGTCTCACCTTGCTGCATGACCGTGCGACCGAGCGGGAAGCCGATGCAGAACACCTCCGTCCCCCCGATGGGCTCCGGCGTCAACAGAGAGAGCTTCCCAACCGTAGGGATCCCCTCGAAGGCATCCTCCACCATCAGGAGCGCCAGGTCGTTGTCCTGCGTGCGGATGTAGCTCACGAGCACGGCGGAGTGCTTCGTCGAGTTCCCCGAGAAGGTCACGGTGAGCTGAAGCTCAGCCTCGAAGTCCATCTCATCTGCCAGGTCCAAGAAGCTCTGGTCATCATGCTCCTCCTTAAACACGACGTGCGCGTTCGTGAGGATGTAGCCGTCATCGCTCAGGCAGAAGCCAGAGCCTGAGGCCTCCTTCGCGAGGGGCTCGCCCTCTCCGTCGAAGTTGAAGTCCGCGAAGCCGTACTCGTCCTCAGAGATGTAGAGGACCTCCCCTGTCGTGCGCTCCTTCAGGACCTCCTTAGCCTCCACCATGACGACCGCGCGGTTGATGCGCGCGACCTCTCTCAGGCGGGCCTGCTCCAGGTTCACGGGGTCGTAGAGGCTGAGGTGGCGCGTCGTCTCCTCGAGCTGCTGACGCAGGACGTCGAGGTCGACGTTCGTGGTCTCTTTCTTGTTAGCGAGCGTCTCGATCCGGCCGACTAGCCGCTCGCGCTCCTCCATGAGCGAGCTGCGGTCGGAGTCCCACGACGCGCGCGCGTCCTCGAACTCTCGCTGTCGCGTCTCGAGGATGCCCTGGTGTTTCTCGAGTTGAGATCTTGAGGAGAGGAGCCGCTCCTTCATCGACCGCTGCTCTTCTTGGAGCTCCGCTAAGGAGGCCCGGTTCGCCGCCTGCTCCTCGGAGCTCTTCAGGTGGAGCCAATACCCAGCGCCACCGCCCAAGCTCACGAGGAGCAAGAGCCCGAGCGTGAGCCTCGTCCGGTTCTTTCGTTCGCCACCGGCGATCATCTGAGCGACCTCGAGCTTGTCCGGGAGGTCCAGCTGAGCCCGCACGCGCTCGACGGTCTCTTCACCGATGCTGCTCTTAGGTCGCGCGCCGAAGAAGGCCGTCCTCGCCAGGGAGACGGTCCCCTCTAGGCCAGCCGCAGAGAGCACGGCGAAGCGTGGACCGCCCGAGCCAAACTGAAGGACGTCGCCGTTGTTGAGCTTCCGCTTCTCGATCCGCTCGCCCAGGACGATCGTCCCGTTCTTAGAGCCCAGGTCTTCGACCCAGAGCTCGTCCCCGTCGAAGAAGAAGTGGGCGTGATGGCCTGAGACGCCCGGGAAGTGATCTGTAGGGAGGCTGAGCGCGTTGGACGGATCGCGACCCACGGAGAGCCCGCCCAACGGGACCACGATGGGGCTCCGCAGGGTGGGGATCTGCAGCGGCGACAGCTGCCAGCCGCTGGGAGTCTTCTCGTCAGGCTCAAGCATCCCTCCATCATCGGCCGCGAGCAGCCTCGGGACAACCCACCCACGGCGGAAGCGCTCATCAACGCGCTCGCGTCCGCCACTCCCGGTGACCAAAAGGGGCCGCGCTGAGCGCTCAAGGCACCTCCCCGAAGGCATTTGGGGCCTCCGATTGCCTCCTGGCCAAGCCCAATGCATCCTTGAGGGGTGGGGGTCCCCAAATTCAGGTCCCCGAGACCCGTTCCCCCACCCCACAGGCCCCATCCCACAGGCTCAGAGCCCCATGCACGCCCAGCGAATCCCGCTGGTCGGGATCACTCCTTCGTGTCGTCCTGACACCCACTTAGCCGTCGCTCTCGCGCGCGCCGGAGCGGTCGGGGTCGTGGACCTGGGCCTCGATCGAGAGCGCGGCCTGGCCTCGCTTGAGCGCGCCCTAGAGCACGCTAGCGAGGGCATCGGCGCCCTCGTTCGAGCTGAGCTGGAGCTCGGCCCGGCCGCCCTCCCTCTGGCGGTGGAGCTGGTCCTCCTCGCCCCTGGAGTGGATCCGCTCCCCTGGTCGAACCATTCCGAGCGGAGCTGGCGAGTCTTCGCCCAGGTCACCACCTTGGAGGAGGCCGAGCAGGCAGAGCGCGCAGGCGTCGACGCCTTGATCGCCAAGGGCAGCGAGTCTGGGGGCAGGATCGGCAGCGAGACGACCTTTGTGCTCCTGCAGCGGCTCGTCGAGTCCACAGAGCTCCCGGTCTACGCCCAAGGCGGCGTCGGCCTAAACACAGGCGCTGCCTGCCTCGCGGGCGGCGCCGAGGGCCTCGTCCTCGACTCACAGCTCGCGCTCGTCGCCGAGTGCGACCTCCCTCGAGAGATCGCTGAGATCATCGCGCGGCTCGATGGGTCCGAGACCGTCGAGGTCGGCGGACACCGAGTCCTCCGTCGCCCTGACGTCCCCTTGGCTGACAGCCTCGCGGGTGAGCCCGCCGCGGTCATCGCGCGCCGCCTCGGCGGGGATGACCCCGAGACGGAGCTCCTGCCCCTCGGCGAAGACGCCGCCCTCGCCGCGCCTCTCGCCGCGAAGTTCCGAACGGCAGGCTCCCTCGCCCACGCGCTCTGGGAGAGCGCCATCTCTGGCCTGCGCCTCGCGCAGCGCACGGAGCCCTTGCGCCCGGGCGGACCCCTCTCCGCCGAGCACGGCACCGCCTACCCCGTCGTCCAAGGTCCGATGACCCGCGTCTCGGACCGCGCCACCTTCGCAGACGCGGTCGCGCACGGCGGCGGGCTCCCCTTCCTCGCCCTCGCGCTCATGCGCGGCCCGCAGGTGGCCCCGCTCCTGGAGGAGACCTCCGAACGGCTCAAGGGCAGACCTTGGGGCGTCGGCATCCTCGGCTTCGTCCCGAAGGAGCTCCGCGAAGAGCAGATGGATGCCGTCAGCGCGGTGCGCCCACCCTTCGCCCTCATCGCAGGCGGGCGTCCCAGCCAAGCCCGTGAGCTCGAGGAGCAAGGCACCAAGACCTATCTCCACGTCCCCTCCCCCGGACTGCTCGAGATGTTCCTCAAGGAGGGCGCGCGCCGCTTCGTCTTCGAAGGCCGCGAGTGCGGCGGTCACATCGGCCCGCGCTCGTCCTTCCCGCTGTGGGAGCAGCAGCTCGCCATCCTCGAAGAGGTCGATGACCCGGAGGAGCTCTCCATCCTCTTCGCCGGAGGGATCCACGACGCCAGGAGCGCCGCGATGGTCTCTGCGCTCGCCGCACCCCTCGCTGAGCGAGGCGCGCGCGTCGGCGTCCTGATGGGGACCTCTTACCTCTTCACCGAGGAGATCGTCTCCTCTGGCGCGCTCCTCTCTGGGTACCAAGATGAGGCGCTCCGCTGCGATGAGACCGTCCTCTTGGAGACCGCCCCCGGTCACGCGACACGCTGCACGGACAACGAGTACGTGCGCACCTTCCAGCGCGAGCGCGCGCGCCTTGAGGCGGAGGGGGTCGAGACCCGCGACGCCTGGGCGGAGCTCGAGCAGCTCAACCTCGGTCGCCTGCGGCTCGCCTCCAAGGGCTTGAAACGCGAAGAGGGCGAGCTCGTCGAGGTCAACGAGGAGGAGCAGCGCCGCGAGGGGATGTTCATGATCGGCGAGGTCGCTGGCCTCCGAAGCTCCATCGGGACGATCGAGGACCTCCACCGCTCTGTGAGCGAGGGCGCCAGCGAGCACCTCTCCGGGGTCACGCTCCCTGAGTCGGAGCGCCGCATCAGCCGCGGCATCGACGACCCCTACGACATCGCCGTGGTCGGGATGTCCTGCGTCTTCCCCGGGAGTCCAGACCTCGACACCTACTGGAAGATGATCACCTCCGGTGAGGACACGGTCTGCGAGGTCCCGAGCGAGCGCTGGAACCCAGACATCTACTACGACCCAGAGGGACGCCCGGGCTACACGACCCCCTCGAAGTGGGGCGGCTTCCTCGACCCGGTCGAGATCGACCCGATGGCTTACGGGATCCCTCCCAAGGCCATGGCCGCGATCGAGCCCGTGCAGCTGCTCTCTCTAGAGATCGCCCGGCGCGCGCTCGAAGACGCGGGCTACGAAGACCGCGAGTTCGACCGCGAGCGCACGAGCGTGATCTTCGGCGCGGAGGGCGGCAACGACCTCTCAGGCGCCCTCGGCTTCCGAGCCCTCTTCCCCCAGTACGCGGGAGAGCTCCCCGACGCCCTCGACCAGAACCTCCCCGAGCCCACCGAGGACACCTTCCCTGGCGTGCTCGCGAACGTGATCGCTGGGCGCATCGCCAACCGCCTCGACCTGGGCGGCCTCAACTTCACCGTGGACGCGGCCTGCGCCTCAGCGCTCGCCGCCTTGGAGGCTGGGATCCAGACCCTGGTCGCGAACACGAGCGAGATGGTCCTCGTCGGCGGCGCGGACCTGCACAACTCGATCCACGACTACCTCATGTTCTCGAGCGTCCAGGCGCTCTCGAAGACCGGGCGCTGCCGCTCCTTCGACTCAAAGGCCGACGGGATCACCCTCGGTGAGGGTGTCGGCGTCGTCGTCCTCAAGCGCCTCGCTGACGCCGAGCGCGACGGCGACCGCATCTACGCCGTCATCAAAGGCTGCGCGGGCTCGAGCGACGGCAAGAGCTTGGGCATGACAGCCCCGCGTCCCGAGGGACAGGTGCGTGCCATGGAGCGCGCCTGGCAGCGCGCCGGCGTCGGGCGGAGTGAGCTCGGCCTGATGGAGGCGCACGGGACCGGGACCGTCGTCGGCGACCGCACCGAGATGGAGTCCATGACGCGCGTCCTCGGTGACCACGGGCCGCCCGCTGGCTCCTGCGCCCTCGGCTCCGTGAAGTCACAGATCGGGCACACGAAGTGCGCCGCCGGGATCGCCTCCCTCATCAAGGTCTGCATGGCCCTCGAGACAGGCGTCCTCCCCCCGACCCTCCACATCGAGAAGCCGAACCTGGGCTGGGACCCGAAGTTGAGCCCCTTCCACTTCCGCGACGCCGCCTCCCCGTGGGGCCGGGGCGATGGCTCACGCAGGGTCGCCGCCCTCTCCTCCTTCGGCTTCGGAGGCACCAACTTCCACGCGGTCCTCACCGACCACCACGACGCGCTCGCCGCAGACTCCGTCGGCAAGGTGTGGCCGACCGAGCTCTTCTGTGTGCGCGCCGCCGACGCGGACGAGCTCAAGCCTCGCCTCGAGGCCATGCAGAGCGCCCTCGACGCGGCGCGGCCCTGGCGCCTGCGCGACCTCGCCGCCTCCTGCAGCCAAGGTGAGGATCCGATCCAGGTGGCCTTCACCGCGACCGACCACGATGAGCTGCGCGATCGCCTCGAAGCGGCGCTCGCGGGTGAGGATCGGGATGGTCTCCACAGACGCTCAGAGGACGAGGAGCTCCGCTCCGGTCAGGTCGCCTTCCTCTTCAGCGGACAAGGCAGTCAGTACCCGGGCATGTGCGCCGAGCTCTTCGTCCGCTTCCCCTGCCTCAGCGACCTCTTGGGCCACGCGTCCCCCTGGCACGATCGAATCTTCCCCGCGCGCTCCTTCACCCCTGAGGAGAACCGCGCCGCCATCGACGCGCTCACAGACACCCGCGTCGCGCAGCCCGCCCTCGGCCTCATCGACTCTGCGATCGCGAGGCTGCTCGACCGCGTCGGCGTCCAGGCAGACCACCTCGCTGGACACAGCTACGGAGAGTTAGTCGCCCTCGCACACGCGGGCGCCATCCCGGAGGAGCAGCTCCTCGAGCTCTCTCAGGCGCGCGCCAACGCGATCCTCGGGGCAGCAGGAGATGACCCCGGAGCGATGGCAGCGGTCAGCGGCACGACCGACGAGGTCAGCGCCGCCCTCGAGGGGGTCGAGGACGTGGTGCTCGCGAACCACAACGCGCCGAACCAGGTCGTCCTCTCGGGTCCGACCGAGGCGATAGAGCGCGCGCTCGAGCACCTGAATTCCAAAGGCATCGCGGCGCGACAGATCCAGGTCGCATGCGCCTTCCACTCCCCGGTGATCTCCGGCGCGCGCGACACCTTCAGGACCGAGCTCGAGGGCTTGTCCGTCCGCTCCCCCAAGGTGACGGTCTGGTCCAACGCCTCCGCCAGCCCTTACCCCGCCGGCGGCGACGTCAGAGAGCGCCTCGCCGACCACCTCATCTCACCGGTCCGCTTCACCGAGCAAGTGCAGGCCATGCACGAGGCCGGCGCTCGGATCTTCGTCGAGGTCGGTCCAGGCCAAGTCCTCACCGGGCTGGTCAAGAAGATCCTCAGGGGCCGGAGCTTCGAGGTCGTGAGCACGAACGAGAAGGGCGCGTGCGCGCTCACCTCCCTCCTCGACGCGACCGCGCAGCTAGCCTGCTTAGGCGTCGATGTCAGCACAGACGCGCTCTTCGCGGGGCGCGACGCAGAGGCCTTTGACCTCGCCTCCCCCCCGGATCGCTCCCTGCCAAAGATGGCTTGGATCGTGAACGGCTTCCGCTCCTTCCCCGCTCATGGCGAAGCTCCCAGGGAGGGCTTCCGCCCGATGGTGCAGCCGCCGCAGCCCGTCGTCACCTCTGAGACGAGCGCGGCCGCGCTCGGAGTGGACTCCCGCGAGGCCGTCGTGCTCGAGTACCTCAAAGGAGTCAGAGAGGCCGTCAGCGACCAGCGCGACGTCGTCCTCGGCTACCTCGGCGCACAGCCCGCGCCGCGCGAGGTCGTGATCTCGACCCGCGAGCCCGCGCCCGTCGCTGAGCCTGCGCCCGAGGAGCTCCCGCAGCTCGAAGAGGCCGAGCCCGAAGAGGTCGACCTCGAGGCAGCGCTGCTCGCCATCGTCAGCGAGCGCACGGGCTACCCGAAGGACATGCTGGACTTCGACCTCGACCTCGAGGCCGACCTCGGGATCGACTCGATCAAGCGCATCGAGATCCTCGGCGCCCTGGGTGACTCTGCCGGCCTCGCCGACGCCGACGAGGCCCAGCGCGACGCGCTCGTTGAGGAGCTCGCCGCGATCAAGACGCTGCGCGGGATCCTCGAGTGGCTGCGCGCCAACGAAGACCTCGCCGAAGAGGGCCCTGCGACGGCCGACGCGCCAGAGGAGCCCGAGGCGCCCAGCTCCCCCATCGCCCTGCGCCGCTTCCTCTTGGAGGAGGCCGCCGCTGGCGCTGCCAGTGATGACCCCGGGGTCTTGTCGGGCAAGCGCTTCCAGCTCATCGAGGACGACCGCGGCGTCGCCCGCGCCCTCACCTCACGGCTCGAGGCCGCTGGCGCGAAGGTGCTCACAGCTGACAGCCAAGAGACCTGTGATGGACTCATCCACCTCGGCGCGCTCTCCACGGACGCCGGACCCGATCGCGTGAAGGACCTCTTCAGGCGCGCCCGCGCTGCGATGGAGCACGACCCCGAGTGGATCCTGGCGGCCACCGGCCTAGGCGGGAGCTTCGGGCGCCAGGAGAACGGCGGAGACCACGCGGCGCACGGCGGCGCCGCTGGCTTCATGCGCAGCCTCGCCAAGGAGCGCCCCGACGCGCGCATCCGATGCGTGGACCTCGACGTGACGGAGGACCCCGGCGAGCTCGCCCAGCGGCTCTTTGAAGAGCTGCTCGTAGGCGGAGACGAGGTCGAGGTCGCTCACGGCGGGGGCGCGCGCAACGCGCTCCAGCCCGTCGAGCGCGCCCTCGACCTGGAGGACGCCTCGAGCCTCTTGGACCACGACTCGGTCGTCTTGATGACCGGCGGCGCGCGCGGCATCACCGCCCTCATCGCCAACGAGCTCGCGAAGCGACACGGCTGCACCCTCGTCCTCGTCGGCCGCTCCCCGCTCCCTGAGCTGGACGATGACCCTGAGCTCGAGGCGGCCGCAGACGCGGGCGCCCTGCGCCGGGTCCTCGCCACCCGCCGCGCCGGCTCGCGACCTGCAGAGATCGAGCGCGAGGTGCGCGAGCTCCTCGCCGCGCGCGAGATCGCGTCCAACCTCGACGCGCTCCGCGCCGCGGGCTGCGCGGTCGAGTACCGCTCCTGCGACGTGCGCGATGAGGCCAGCTTCGGAGCGCTCATCGACTCCGTCTACCAAGACCACGGGCGCATCGACGGCGTGGTCCATGGCGCGGGCGTCATCGAAGACAAGCTGCTCGGCCAGAAGACAGACGAGAGCTTCGACCGCGTCTTCGACACGAAGGTGCGCGGCGCGCTGATCCTGGCCGAGAAGATCCGCGATGACGTCCGCTTCGTCGCCTTCTTCTCCTCCATCGCCAGCGCCTTCGGGAACCGCGGACAGACCGACTACGCCGCCGCCAACGACCTCCTCGACAAGCTGGCCCACGCCCTCGACCGCCGCCTCTCTGGGCGCGTCGTGAGCTTCAACTGGGGGCCTTGGGACGGGAGCGGGATGGTCTCCGAAGAGCTCCGCCGCGAGTACCAGCGCCGGGGGCTCGGCCTGATCGACCCCGCGGAGGGCGTCGACGCCTTCTTCAACGAGCTCAGCCGCGACAGAGGCCCCGCGCAGGTCATCGTGATGAGCGCTCGGGCGGAGGGCCTGCCCCTCTAGCCGCCATGATCCAGCGCCCCGGACACGACGTCGCGATCGTCGGGATGGCGTGCGTCTTCCCTGGCGCCGGCGGTCTCGAGAGCTACTGGAAGAACATCGTCGAGGGGAGGGACGCCATCAGCGCGGTCCCCGAGGGGCGCTGGGACAAGGTCTTCCACGACCCGAGCTCCGACGCCGTCCACAGGCTCTACACAGACCGCGGCGGCTTCATCGATGACCACGCGAGCTTCGACGCCCTCGAGTTCGGGGTCATGCCGGTCGCGGCTCAAGCCTCAGAGCCAGACCAGCTGCTCATGCTCCAGGTCGCGGCGGAGGCCATGCGCCACGCAGGCTATGAGGACCGCGCGTTCCCCCATGAGACGAGCGGCGTGATCCTCGGCCGCGGCGGCTACCTCAACTCAGGCATGGCCCGCCTCGTCCAGAAGGTGCGCGTCTCCCAAGAGCTCGTGGAGTGCCTGCGGACCGTCGTCCCGGGCATCACCGAGGAGCAGCTCGATCGGGTCCAAGCCGAGTACCAAGGCCGCGTCGGGCACATCGGACCTGACACCGTGATCGGGCTCGTCCCCAACCTCGCCGCCTCCAGGGTCGCCAACCGCCTCGACCTCGGCGGCCCGGCCTACACCGTGGACGCGGCCTGCGCCTCCTCGCTCATCGCCGTCGACCGCGCCTGCGAAGACCTCGCCCGCGGCGCGGCCGACCTCGTGATCGCAGGCGGCGTCCACCTCACCCACGACGTCACCTTCTGGAGCGTCTTCTGCCAGCTCGGCGCGCTCTCACGGCGCGGCGAGATCCGCCCCTTCTCCGCCGACGCAGACGGCCTGCTGATCGGCGAGGGCCTCGGCGCGGTCGTCCTCAAGCGACTGGAGGACGCCGTGAGCGACGGCGACACCGTGCACGCGGTCATCCGCGCCTCTGGGGTCGCCTCCGACGGGCGCGAGGCGAGCGTCATGAACCCGCGGGTGGACGGACAGCTGCTCGCGCTGCAGCGCGCCTGGGCCAAGCTGGACATCGACCCGAAGGCGGCCGGCGCGGTCGGCATGATCGAAGCGCACGGCACGGCGACCCAAGCGGGTGACGCTGCAGAGCTCGCCACAGTCGGCGCCTTCTTCGGAGACGTCGAGGAGGAGCAGCGGCCGGTCATCGGCTCCGTAAAGTCACAGATCGGACACGCCATGCCCGCCGCGGGGATCGCCGGCCTCATCAAGGCGGCGATGTCCGTTCGCGACGGCGTCCTGCCCCCGACCTTGCACGTCGATGAGCCTCACCCTGGGCTCGCCGCGACGCGCTTTCGCACGATCGGTGAGCGGGAGGAGTGGCTGTCTCAAGGCCCTCGCCGCGCGGCGGTCAACGCCTTCGGCTTCGGCGGCATCAACGCGCACGTCGTGCTCGAAGAGCACTCGAGCTCGACCCGCACCCAGGTCACAGTCCCTGACTCGCGGCCGGAGTGTCTCTTCCTCGCGCGCGAGAGCGCGGCAGAGCTCCTCCGCGCCCTCGACGCAGGCGAGACAGAGCGCGGAGAGGGCCCCGCTCGCCTCGCGCTCATGGACCCCACGCCTGCGCGCGTCGCCAAGGCGCGCCGCATCGTGGAGCGCGGCAGCGCCTTCCACGGGCGCAGCGACCTCTGGTTCTCCCCAGACGGCCTGATCTCCTCTGGGGGTAAGGTCGCCTTCCTCTACCCCGGCGTCGACGCGGACTTCAGGCCGCGCATTCAAGACGTCGCGGACCTCATCGGTGAGGAGCTCCACCCAGAGCTCGTCTCCGCCGAGGACCCCTCCTTCGCGAAGAGCCTCACGACCGCGGAGCTAGAGAAGACCGGCGTCGCCATCGTCTTGGTGAACGGGCTCCTCACCCGCGCCCTGAGTGAGCTCGGGGTGCGACCCGACGCGATCTGCGGCCACTCCATCGGCGAGTGGAGCGGCATGATCGAGGCCGGCTGCTTCGAGGCGGCTGAGGTCGAGGCCTTCGTACGCGCCCTCGAGCCAGGGACCCTCGAGGTGCCAGGCGTCGCCTTCGCCACCGCCGGCTGCTCCGTCGACCGGGTCGAGGCGGTCATCGCTGACCTCGGCGACGTGACCATCAGCCACGACAACTGCCCCCATCAGGTCGTCGCGTGCGGCCCGAACGATGAGATCGACGAGCTCCTCCTGCGGCTCAAGGAGGAGAAGGTCCTCTGCCAGAAGCTCGACTTCCGCTCGGGCTTCCACTCGCCGCTCTTCACAGAACACCTGAGCCCGATCGAGACGGCCGCCCACTCGCTCGCGCTGCGCGCGCCAGAGACGCCGCTCTACTCAGCCACGACCTGCGCCCCCTACCCCTCAGCAGAGGTCGAGCTGCGCGAGCTCTTCTGCGAGCACCTCCTCAAGCCGGTGCGCTTCCGCGAGCTCATCGAGCGCATGCACGCAGACGGCGTGCGCGCCTTCGTCCAGGTCGGCACCGGGAGCCTCCCGGGCTTCGTCGGAGACACGCTCAAGGGCTCTCCCCACATCGCCATCCACACGAACAGCGCAAAGCGCACGGGCAAGGACGAGCTCGGTCGCGCCCTCGCCGCCCTCTGGACCGAGGGCGCCGAGCCAGACCTCGCGCGTCTCTTCCGCCCAGCCGAGGCGACCGCGAGCAAGCGTGAGCCGGTGCGGCTCCAGCTCGGCGCGCCGATCGTCCAGCCCGAGACACCGCTCGAGGTCCGCGGCGGCGTCGACCTCGACGCGCTCAGCGGTGACCCGGTCTTGGAGGCCTTCGCCGACACCTTGCGCGAGCTCGAGACCTCCGGTCGGGAGGTCGTCGAGGCCTACCAGTCCGCCCAAGGGGCTCCGAAGCTCGCCGTGACGCGCCGGAAGATCTCCCTCGAGAGCGACCCGCTCCTCATCGACCACTCCTTCTTCCCCCAGCCCGAGGGCTGGCCCATCCCCTCCGACCGCTTCCCCCTCGTCCCGATGACGATGTCGATCGGGATGATCCTCGACGCCGCCCGCGCCCTGCAGCCTGGGCGAGTCGCCGTCGCGATCGAGCGGGTGCGCGCCTGGCGATGGATGCAGATCGAGGAGCCCATCGAGATCGAGCTCTCTGCCGAGCAGGTCGAGGAGGACCTCGTGAAGGTCTCCATCGACGGCTACATCGAGGGCTCCGTGCGCTTCGCGGACGCGTATGAGGCTGCGCCGACAGCGAAGGCCGTCCCCCTCGAAGACCCCGAGCCTGTCGGGCTCACCCCGCCGGAGATCTACGGCGGCCGCTGGATGTTCCACGGCCCGGCCTACCACGCGGTCAGCGGGCTCAGCGCGAAGGGCTCCAACGGGATGGACGGACGCATCGTCCGCAGCCCCGGCGAGGGCGCCCTCCTCGACGGCGCGGGGCAGCTCTTCGGGCTCTGGATCTCTCGCTCCTTCACGACGGACCGCATGGCGCTCCCCGTGCGCGTCGGAGCCATCAAGCTCTACGGACCGGAGCCTGCGGCGGGCTCTGAGCTCGACTGCAGCATCCGGATCACTGAACACGACGACCGCAAGGTGACCGGTGACTTCGAGCTCTCCCAAGACGGCGCGCTGTGGGCAGAGGTCGTGGACTGGGAAGACCGACGCTTTGAGTCCGATCCGCTGCAGTGGCCCGTGATCTGTCACCCGGAGTCGAACGCCCTCGCCGCGCCGCTCCCAGAGGTCCGGGGCTCTGCGTGGATGCCGACGCCGTACACCAAGACCGCGACGCGCGACTACTTCGCCCGCCGCTACTTAGACGCCCAGGCCCTCGCCGAGTACCGAGAGATGAACCCCAAGCGGCAGACGGACTGGCTCGCCGGCCGCGTCGCCGCCATCGACGCCGTGCGCCACCTCCTCTGGTCCGAGGGCGCGGGCGACCTCTTCCCCATCGAGGTCCAGATCCGGAACGATGACGAGGGGCGCCCCTTCGTCTCGACCCACCCAGAGCTGAAGCTCTCCATCGCCCACTCCAGCGGCTCAGGCTTCGCCAGGGTGTCCAGAGACGAACCCGTCGGCGTCGACCTTGAGCCCGTCGCCCCGCGCCCCGACACTCTCATAGAGACCGCCTTCTCCGACGACGACCTCGCACACCTCGCCATTGGCTGCGACCGCGACGAGTGGATCACTCGCCTGTGGTGCGCCAAAGAGGCCCGCGCGAAGCAGACCGGTGAAGGAATCACCCGACCCAAGTCCCTGCAGATCACCGCCATCGAGGGCGAGACAGTCTTCGTAGACGGTGTCCCCGTTGAGACCTCCCGCCACGACGACTGGATCATCGCCGCCACCTCATGACCACGCTCACCACCATCTCCAACCTGATCCACGAAGTCATCGGCGAGGACTGGGACCTCGAAGAAGAGATCACCCTCGACACGACCTTCTCAGAAGACCTCGAGCTCGAGAGCATCGAGTTCGTCTCCCTCGCGGAGAAGATGCAGGCGGCCTTCGGCGAGGACGTGGACTTCGTCAGCTGGCTCTCGGAGAAGGAGCTCGACGAGGTCATCGACCTCAAGGTGGGCGACGTGGTGGAGTTCATCGACGCGTGCCGCAAGTAACAGCGAACCAACAGGAGCTGCACTACCAGCTCCTCGGAGAGGGCGGCGAGGGGGACACCCCCTGCGTCTTCGCCCACGGTCTCTTGGTCGACAACCTCTCCTCCTGGTACTTCGGCGCGGCGCCCGTGGTGGCGACGAAGCGCCGCGCGCTCTGCTACGACCTGAGGGGGCACGGCCTCTCCGCGCACGCGCCTGAAGGCTATGACGTCGCGACCTGCGCGGCGGACCTCGTCGCGCTCCTCGACGCCCTCGAGCTCGAAGTGGTCGACCTCGCGGGCCAATCCTACGGCGCGCTGATCGCGCTGCGGGTCGCCCTCGAACACCCAGAGCGGGTGCGCCGCTTGATCCTCTGCGAGGCGCCGCTCCCGCCCTCTCGCTTGGAGGAGATGGCTGGGGTCCTCCGCGCTGACCCCGCGGAGCTCCTCGCGATGCTCCCCGACTCTCTGCGCGAGGCCTTCACGAGCGGCAAGCGCCGCGCCGTGAAGGCGGCACAGCGCCTCGAGCGTCTGCTCACCCAGACCACCCTGGTCTCGGACCTGCAAGCGGAGGGAGACCACTCCGACGAGGTCCTAGCCTCGGTGCAGCAGCCGACGCTCCTGCTCTACGGCGAGGCGTCCTCTTGTCGCGGCGTGGGCGACCGCCTCGAGCAGGCCATCCCTGACGCGCGCCTCGTCACCCTCGACGGCGGGCACTACCTCGCCGCAGAGCGCGCCGCCGAGGTCGGCCGTCACATCCAGGAGTTCCTCGATGGCTGACGTCCAAGCGAACGGGCTCCGCTTCCACTACCAGTCCCTAGGTAAGGGAGAGGGAGATGACCGCCTGGTCGTGTTCCTCCACGGGCTGGTGATGGACAACCTCTCGTCCTGGTATTTCACCGTCGCGAACCCTGTCGCCGTGCACGCTGAGGTCATGCTCTATGACCTGCGCGGCCACGGGAAGTCGGAGCGGCCTGAGGCTGGGTACTCCGTCGATGACCACGTAGACGACCTCGAAGCCATCCTCGACGCCCTCGGTCACAGCGAGCGACCGCTCGAGCTCGTCGGCAACAGCTTCGGCG
>JAKVCE010000050.1 GCA_022447405.1 Planctomycetota bacterium
GCTCATGAACGCAAGGGTCCCGCGCGCGCTCGGAGAGTGGGCGAGGGAGACTGGTGCCAGGCTCATCCACGTCTCCACCGACCTTGTCTTTGGAGCCGAGCCTGCACCGCCAGGCGGATTCCGCGAGGAGGATGAGCCCGCGCCCATCAGCGTCTACGGCGAGAGCAAGGCGGCTGGAGAGCGGGAGCTCCTCGAGGTCTGTTCAGACGCGCTCGTGGTGCGGCTGCCGCTGCTCTATGGCAGTGGGCTTGGGACGGGGCGTGGCGCCTCCGAGGACCTCTTCGCCACCTTGGCGCGCGGCGAGGCGGCGCGTCTCTTTGAGGATGAGTGGCGTACCCCCTTGCCCGTCAACGTGGCGGCCGCTGCCTTGGTAGAGCTCTGTGGCCGAGAGGAGAGCGGGCTCCTGCACGTCTCCGGGGTCGAGCGAGTGTCTAGGCTCGAGCTCGGTCGCGCGCTCCACGCGCGCAAATACGACGACCCTGAGAGGGCAGCGCGAGAGCTCGTCGGCTGCGTTCGGGCAGACCTCGACCTCTCTCCCCAGAGACCTGAGGACACGAGCCTGTGTAGTGCGCGCGCGCGCTCCATCCTGGAGACCAAACTGCCAGGGCTGGAGGATGGCGTCGACCTGGCGCTTGCCTCTGCTTGACGCCGCGATGGGGAGGGGGTGAAGTGTTCCGTCTGCGCGGCCGCCCCCCTCACCCTCCGTGGATCCACTGCTGATGGAACTCCCCAACAGATACACCCCGAACGAGCACGAGTCCTCCGTCTACTCCCGCTGGGAGGAGAGCGGCTGCTTCCAGCCTAAGGAGGACCCCACAGGCGAAGGGCGCACCTACTGCGTGATGATCCCGCCCCCGAACGTCACGGGTGCCCTGCACATGGGGCACGCCCTGAACGGGACCGTGCAGGACATCTCTGTGCGCTTCCGCAGGATGAGAGGCTTCGAGACCCTCTGGGTGCCGGGCACGGACCACGCGGGCATCGCGACCCAAGCCGTCGTAGAGAAGCGCCTCTACCAAGAGGAGGGGAAGACGCGCGAGGAGATGGGCCGCGACGACTTCCTCGCTGAGGTCTGGAAGTGGAAGGACGAATACGAGAGCCGGATCCTCAACCAGATTCGGCGCCTGGGCGCGTCCTGTGACTGGTCGAGGACGGCCTTCACCATGGAGCCGCGGCTGAGCCGCGCGGTACGGGAGTCCTTCTGTCGTCTCTATGAGCGAGGCCTGATCTACAAGGGCATGCGCCTCGTCAACTGGGACTGCGTCTTGCAGACCGCGATCAGTGACGACGAGATCGAGTACGTCTCCCGCAAAGGGAAGCTCTGGTATCTCAAGTACCCCATCGTCGGTCGGGAAGGTGAGTATGTGTGCGTCGCCACGACCCGTCCTGAGACCATGCTCGGCGACACTGGCGTCGCGGTTCACCCAGAGGACCCGCGCTACGGACCGCTCGTCGGGAGCAAGGTGCGCCTGCCTATCGTTGACCGGGAGATCCCCATCGTCGCAGACGAGAGCGTTGACCCTGAGTACGGGACCGGCGCGGTGAAGGTGACGCCTGGGCACGACCCCGCGGACTACGAGCGGGGCGCGCGTCACAACCTGCCGATCATCACGATCCTGGAGAAGGACGGCCGCATCAACGAGGAGGGCGGCGAGTTCGAGGGGAAGTCTCGCGAGGAGGCGCGCAAGCTCATCGTCGAGCGCTTTGAAGAGCTCGAGCTCTTGGAGAAGGTCGAGGACATCCAGCACAACGTCTCCTTGAGCGACCGCTCCAAGTCGGCCATCGAGCCCCTCGTCAGCGAGCAGTGGTTCGTAAAGATGTCAGAGCTCGCTGAGCCCGCGATCAAGGCGGTGGAGACCGGCAAGCTCAAGTTCACGCCGGAGCGCTGGACCCGCACCTACCTCAGCTGGCTCGAGAACGTCCAAGACTGGTGCATCTCAAGGCAGCTCTGGTGGGGGCACAGGATCCCCGTCTGGTACGACGAGGACGGGACCCCCTGCGCGAGCCGGGAGGACTTAGAGCTCGGTGCTCCGCACCCCGAGACCGGCAAGCCCCTCGTCTCGCAAGACCCCGACGTGCTCGACACCTGGGCCTCCTCATGGCTCTGGCCCTTCGCGACCCTCGGCTGGCCCGATCAGACCGAGGACCTCGCGCGCTTCTACCCGACGCACTTCCTCTCTACCGCGCAAGAGATCATCTATCTCTGGGTCGCGCGCATGGTCATGGCTGGCTACGCCTTCCTCGACCACTTGCCGGAGGAGGAGCGCTGCCCCTTCGAGGTCTGCAACATCCACGCGACCTTGCTCGACGCGAAGGGCAAGCGCATGAGCAAGTCCGCGGGCAACGGCATCGATCCGATCGAGATGGTCGATGAGTACGGGGCGGACGCCGTTCGCTTGAGCCTGATCCTGCTCACGAAGGAGGGGCAGGACACGCGCCTGTCGCCGGACAAGATCGACCAGGCCTGGCGCTTCGGCAACAAGGTCTGGAACGCGGCGCGCTTCGTGCTCATGAGCATGGAGGGCGAGCGCGCTGGCGGGACCTCCGCTGAGGCAACGCTCATTGAGGATCGCTGGATCCTCTCGCGACTCGCGCAGACCATCGAGCAGGTGACCTCTGACCTCGACGGGTACCGCTTCAATGATGCGGCGATGACGGTCTATCGCTTCGTCTGGAACGACTTCTGCGACTGGTACCTGGAGCTCGTGAAGTCTCGGATGTCAGACGAGGGGCCCTCTGGAGCGGCGGCGCGAGGGACTCTCGCACGGATCTTGAGAGACATCCTCGGGCTTCTCCACCCCTTCACCCCGTTCATGACCGAGGTGCTCACGGATGCCCTCGACGAGGCGCTCGGCGAGTCCTCCGAGGACATGCTTGCCGCTGGCCCTTGGCCGACGGGTGAGGGCTTAGCGGTAGACGAGGCCGCGGAGGAGGAGATGGGCTTAGTCCAGGACGTGGTCCGCGGCGTCCGTCAGATCCGCATGCTGACGCAGGTGGGCGAGCGGAGCCCCCTCAAGGCGCTCATCAGGGCGTCCCGCGAGTCAGACCTCGAGGTCCTCAGACAGCACGGCGCCGCGGTCAAGGCGCTCGGCTTCCTGGAGGAGTGTGAGGTGGGCGCTGACACGGCGCGCCCGGAGGCCTCCGCTGCAGCGGTCGCTGGCGCGGTCCAGATCTTCGTCCCCCTGGGCGAGGAGGTGGACCTTGAGGGGCTCCGTGATCAGCTGAAGCGCAAGGCGGAGAAGCTCGAGCAAGGGATCGCTGGCATCGACAAGAAGCTAGGGAACGCGCGCTTCGTGGAGAACGCTGATCCTGCGATTGTTGATGCAGAGCGCGAGCGGCGCTCGGAGCTTGAGATCGAGCTCACGAGCCTGCACGAGAACCTCTCTGGGCTCTAGCGCGAGGCGCGTGGGTCAGCTCTTGCGCCAGTCCTGATCGACGACGCCGTCGTTGAAGCGGAGGCCGAGTACGAAGCGTGCGCCCTTGCGGCCCTTGCCAGAGATGAAGAGCTCGAACTCGAGCCAGCGCTCGGTGATCTGGACCTCTTCCTCTTCTTCGATGACGGTGAAGACGCGATCCACGGGACCGACGGTGGGCTTCCTCGGGTTGCCCCACTCGAGCCTGTCCGCCGGGAAGGAGGTCACGGGCTCGGCCTGGGAGTTGAACAAGATGAGCGTGTCTACTGAGGTGTCGAAGCCGAGCGCCTCCTCTGCCTGCTCACGTTGAGTCTTGTCTGCGGATTCAGCCTCTTGCTCTGCCCCTTCCACCTCCTCCTCGTCATCGGCTGCACCGCCCGCGCCGCGGAAGGCGATCATCCAAGTCCCCGCTCCGATGGGCGGGTCGATGATCTCCTGGTCTGTCGAGAGCACGCCGAGGTGGACGAGGTCTCCCTCGAGCGAGGCCTTGCGGAGGTCTCCGAGCGTAGGCATCGGAGCCGTGGTCACAGGGATGAAGGAGATGTAGGAGTAGCTGGAGATGACCTCGTAGTTCGAGGGGAGCTCGCTCGCGGGGGCCTCGCTGCCTGGGAGCGCGATGCCGCTCCTCCCGCCGTCGCTGGCCTTGGTCTCCCAGCGGTCCATAGCGATGACGAGCTCTGGGGAGTACTCCACCGGGCCCGCAGGGGTGCTCGGGCGGAACTCGTTAGGGATGTCGTCCATGACGACCAGGGCGCGATCGAGACCCGGGATCGCTGTGGCTGCGCAGCGGAAGCCCAGGGAGCTGGTCTTCTGGAAGCGGTCTGAGCCTCGGCGCGTCGTCACGCGGCAGATCTCGCGGGGGCTCTGCACGCTACCTCCGACGACCACGCGCTTGTTCGGGTCCCACTTCGCC
This sequence comes from Planctomycetota bacterium, assembly GCA_022447405.1. Classification (GTDB taxonomy): domain Bacteria; phylum Planctomycetota; class UBA1135; order UBA1135; genus JAKVCE01. Next base: position 4,327 of record JAKVCE010000050.1, read on the forward strand.
ATCGCGGGCACCTCGACGCGTTTGCTGCCGCGTCCAAACTTGAAGGTCTGCATCTTGTAGCCGTCGTAGGGCATGTAGCGAGAGGAGGTCCACTCCCACACGTTCCCGGAGAGGTCGAAGAGCCCGTCCTCTGTCGCGCCCTTTGGGAAGGACGCGATCTGGATGACCTCAGCGCTGTTGAACTCCATCGAGGCACAGTGCCCATCGCTCCACTCGTCACCCCAAGGGTAGACGCGCTCGGTCCCGCGTCGGGCTGCGTGCTGGTACTCACCCTCGGACATGAGCCTGAGTCCAGCCCAGCGCGCGTAGGCTCGCGCGTCCTGGTAGTCGACGAAGGTGATGGGGTGGTGTTGCGCGTCATCAGGGACCGCCCACTCGGAGTCCTGCCAGTTCTGCTGCCACCAGGCGTCGTCGTCAAAGGGGACCATCTCCGGGAGGTCCTCTCCGGCGTCACGCGCCTCCTTACGGAGCCGGCCGATCTCTTCTAGGTAGGACATGCGAGCCTCGTTCACGGCCTCCTCACCCCACAGGTGAGGGGGGCGGAAACCAGTGTCTTCGACGAAGGCTGCGTACTGCTCGTTGCTGACCTCGCTCACCATGAGGAAGAACGGCGCGACCTCCTCGCGGACGAGGGGGGTCTCCGCGACGAACGCGCCAGCGAAGTTCCGCATCGACGGAGACTCTTCGAGCATCTCCTCGATCGTCTTCACGTCGTTCCCGACCTGGGTGCGACCGCCCTTCAGATAGATCATTCCGGGAGGGGCGTCGAGTCCCTTCTTCTGGGCCGCGACCGCGGCGCCGGGGAGGAGGAAGAGGGAGAGGAGGAGGGCGATCTTTGCCAAGGGAGAGCTCCAAAAAGTGGGCATGAGGGGCCCCCAAGGGGCCTCTGGAGGGAAGCTGATTTGACCTCTTCCCTATCCGTTGAGTCCGAAGATGTTACAGGCCCCTCTCTCTGAGGCAAGGGGGGCGCGCTCTCGCACCCCCTAGCGCTATCACTCGGCGTCTTCGGCCGGGATCACGCCCGCCGCGAGGAGGTCTGTCTGTGGGGCGGCCATCCACTCCTCACCGTGGACCTCTAGGAGGTCCGTGAAGGCGTCTAAGACCGCAGGGTCAAAGGCGCGCTCTCGCTGGGCCTTGAAGAAGTCGAGGGTCTTGTCGAGCGGCCAGACGTCTTTATAGGAGCGCTTCGTCGAGAGGCTGTCGAAGACCTCGACCACACCGAGGATGCGCCCGGGCAGAGAGATCTCGTCACCCTTCAGGCGGTGGGGGTAGCCGGTGCCGTCGTACTTCTCGTGGTGCTCGGCGACGTACTGGCAGACCTCTTGGAGGTAGGGGTTGTCGCCGAGCTTGGAGGCGCCGAGGGCTGGGTGCTTCTGCACCTCTCGATACTCATCGGGTGTTAGGGGACCAGCCTTGGTGAGGAAGGTCAGGTCCTCGAGGTAGATCTTCCCGTAGTCGTGAGCGATGGCGCCGAGCTCTAAGCGCTCGGTCTCCGTCGTGTCGAGGTCAAAGCACTCCGCGAGGATCTTGCAGTACTTGCGCGTGCGCTCGCCGTGTCCGGCGGTGTACGGGTCCACTCGCTCGATGGTGTTCGCGACCATCTCAGAGAGGATGTTGACGACCTCTGTGAACTCGAGCTGACCAGCGTCTACTTCGAGGGTGCGCTCGCGGAGGGCGCGGTGCACCATCGCTCCGAGGACTACCGGGTCCACGGGCTTCACGAGGTAGTCGAGGGCGCCGCCCTTGATCGCGGACACGGCCCCCTGAACCTCGGGGTAGCCCGTCATCAAGATCACGACCGCTGAGGGCTGGAGCTCGCGGCAGGCGATGAGGACGCTCTCACCCTTCTCGAAGCCGTCGAAGTGCACGTCAGTCACCACGGCGTCGACCGTGACCGTCTGGAGCAGGCGGTGCGCCTCCTCTGGGGTGACGGCGAGGCTCACGTCGAAGCCTTGGAGCCCGAGCGCGTGCCCGAGCAGCTCCAAGGTCGCGCGGTCGTCATCCACGAGGAGGACTGAGGGCGGCGCTGAGTTATGTGCGTGCACGTTCATGGCGGCGTCATTGGCCCCAGAGAGGGGCCTCTGATGTCCGCTCTTGTACCAAAGCCGCGTGAGGGCTTGAAGTGAAGCCTTATGGCGCTCGGGCTACGTGGCTGTATCGTGTCGTGCGCCGTGGATACATCTCACGAGTTCACCGTCCAAGCTGCGTCGGAAGGCGCGCGCCTCGACCTCGCCTTCGTGGCATCGATAGAAGGCATCTCGCGTTCGCGAGCGCAGGGGTGGATCCGCAGCGGGAGGGTGTCTGTGGACGGGGAGGCCTGTCGCCGCCCTGGCCTCCAAGTCCGTGCTGGCCAGACCGTCACACTCCGTGCGCCAGCACCGCCTGAGAGACCCCCAGAGCGTGATCTTCCCCCCCTGGAGCTGCTCTATGAGGACGAGGACATCCTCGTAGTGAGCAAGCCCGCGGGGCTCTTGACCCACGCCAACCGAGAGGGGGACCGCTCGGTCTCAGGTGAGCTGGTCGTTAGCCACGGTCCTCTGCCAGAGGGAGACGTCCCCTTAAGGGCGGGGATCGTCCATCGCCTCGATCGCGACACGAGCGGCGTGCTCGTCGTCGCTCGCACGCAAGCCGCGCTCGAGTCCCTGCAGCGCGCGTTTCGGGAGCGCGTCGTGCAGAAGACCTACGAGGGCCTCGTCGCGGGCGCGCCGCGCTTCGACTCTGACTGGGTCGACGCGCCCTTGGGCAGGAGCCCTAGGTACCCCGATCGTCAGAGCGTGCTCTCCAAGGAGGAGGGCCGGGAGGCGCTCACCTATTGGGAGGTGGTCGAGCGCTTCGAGGGCTACGCGCACCTCAGGCTGAAACCCAAGACTGGGCGGACGCATCAGCTTCGCGTCCACCTCTCGTCGATCGACCTCGCGATCGTGAGCGATCCGCTCTATCGCTCCAAGGGCGGCAGGCCGGCAGCGCTCCCGTCCGGCGCCCCCGCACTAGAGCGTCACGCGCTGCACGCAGCCTCGCTCTCCTTCCCTCACCCCAGTACGAACGCGGAGCTGAGCTTCAGCGCGCCGCTCCCTGCAGACATGCAGGCCGCCCTCGAGTGGCTCCGCTCTGAGCGCGGCAGGGCCTAGCGGCGACGGACGAAGGCGGGGTCGATCGCGCGCGCGCCGAGCTCCTCTGCGAGCTCGCGCTCGCTCGAGCTGGGAACCCCGGGGGAGAGCTTGATGCCGGCCGTGGAACGCATCGCACCCGTGATGGCGCGCGCGACCTCGCCCGGATCCTCCACCCCCTCGAGCGTGGCGATCTCCGTGTCGTACTTTGATGGGCCTAGCTTGATCGAGCCGTGGTGCAGGACGCGCCCGCGCCTGCGACGCTGCGCCGAGCCCACCCCCTTCCGCTCGCCCCAGGCGAGGTCCATGGCGGTCGAGTGATGGAAGCACATCCCGGTGTCTTCGACGTCAGAGCGGAGCCCGTCTGCCCCTCTCAAGCTGGCCTCGCAGCCGAGCTCGGTGAGCGCCACCTGAACGACCTCGTGGACCCGCTCATAAGATCGCGAGACGGGCCCCGCGAAGAGGGGATGGTCGAGGCTCGTGGTGAGCGAGAAGGTCAGCTCGTTCGTGTGATGGATCGCGCCCCCGCCCGTGATCCTGCGCACGACGACGAAGGCGTCCGAGGTCGCGGGGACGTCCTCATAGCGCTGGAAGTACCCGAGGCTGAGGGCCGCGGGGGTCCATGTGTAGAAGCGGAGCGTCGGCGGCGCGTCGCTGTCCTCGAGGAGCGCCCCGTCGCTCTTCGTAAGCTGACGCGTCGAGGAGGCTCGCGCCGTCGCCCTTGCCGACCTTGACACGGATCAACCAGCCGCGATCCCACGGGTCATCGGAGAGGATCTCCAGGTGGTCTTCGATGTCAGGGTTCACCTCGACGATCTCACCCGCGACGGGCGAGTTGAGGTCGCTCACGGCCTTGACGGACTCGATCTCGCCGAAGGTCTCGCCGGCTTCGACGACGCGGCCGAGCTCCGGGAGGTCGCAGTAGACGAGGTCTCCCTCGTTCCCGCTGCAGAGCTCGTCGACGGCGAAGTCAGTGATGCCGATGGTCGCGGTCTCTTCTTCGATCTTGACCCACTCGTGAGAGGGGAGGTATTGGCGATCGTCGGGGCGCATGTTCAGTTCCTTGGGGTCTAGCGGTTCTTGCGTGTGGAGTGTGCGGACGCCTCAGCCCTTCTTGGGCTTTCGCGTCCTCGAATAGAAGGGGAGGGGATGGACCTGGATCGGAGCGGGCTTGCCGCGGAGGTCCATCGCTAGCTCGGTCCCGGGTGCCGAGAACTCTCGCTCGACGTAGGCGGTCCCGATGTTCGTTCCGAGGGTAGGGGAGATCGAGCCCGAGCGGATCTCTCCGACTTGGACTCCGTCGGCGAGGACGGGGTAACCCATGCGCGGGGGGCGCTTGCCCTCCGCGGTGACCCCGACGAGGGTTCGCGTGCCAGCCTCTCCGAGCTCCTTCAGGGCGTCCCGTCCGACCCAGTCGCCCTTCTCCTCGGCGAAGGAGATGGCGAAGTCGAGGCCAGCCTCGAGGGCGTGGTGTGTCGGGCTGAGCTCGTGCCCGTAGAGCGCCATCCCAGCCTCAAGGCGCAGCGTGTCTCTCGCGCCAAGCCCGATGGGCTGCAGGCCGCGTGAGCCGCCGAGCTCTAGGAGGGCGCTCCAGACGTCTACCCCGTCCTCTTCACGCAGGTAGATCTCGAAGCCGTCTTCGCCGGTGTAACCGGTCCGCGACAGGAGGGTGTTGGGGATCGAGCAGACCGTCGCGCGTCCGAAGCGGTAGTAGCCGATCCCGCTGAGGTCGGAGTCGCACGCAGACTGCACGATGTCGAGGGCCTCAGGCCCCTGCACCGCGATCATCGTCGTGCGGTCTGTGCGATCGTCGATCGTGACGTCGAAGCCCTCTGCGTGCTCGCGGATGAAGGCGAGGTCGGCATCGGTGTTCGAGGCGTTGACGACGAGCCGGATGTACTCGGGGTCGACATAGACCAAGAGGTCATCGATCGGGTAACCGTCCGCGCCACAGAAGAGGGAGTAGCGGATCGCGCCGTTCGGGATGCGCGCGACGAAGTTGGACGTGATGGAGTCCAGGAAGCGCACCCTGTCAGGCCCGAAGACGCGCACGCGCCCCATGTGGCCGAGGTCGAAGATCCCTGCGCGCTCACGGACACACTTGACCTCCTCAAGGATGGGGCCGTACTGCACGGGCATGTGCCAGCCGCCAAACTCAACGAGGCGCGCGCCGAGCGCGGCGTGAGTGTCGTGTAGAGGTGTCTGCTTCATGGGTGTCCAGCGCAACGAACAGGGGCGCAACGGAGGTGTCTCCGGTGCGCCCCTGTTCGATGGCCCCTCGAGGGGGTCGTCCAGGCGGCCTCCGACCACGAGTCCTGGGTGCCTGAGAGATTCGCTGGGGTTGACCAGCTTGCCCCTTCGGCGTCCGCAGCGCTCGCCCCGCTCTGGGGCGCCCGCTGCGAAGCTCTCCTCTAGGTCGCCGCGAGGGAGGATCCTAGTGGATCGGCCGGCGCGGGCCAAGTCCGAGTCCCCTCCGACCTCCTCCCAATCTGGGGGGTAGGCTTGGTTTGGATCCCCCTAGACACAGGAGAACACCACCGCAAAGAACATGAGGCCGATCCAAAGAACCAAACCCCTGAGGGCCCTCTGGGCCTCCCTAGCTATCACCTCCGTCGCCGCCGTGGGGGCGGCGCAGCACGTGGTAGACCCCTTCG
>JAKVCE010000500.1 GCA_022447405.1 Planctomycetota bacterium
GGAGTCAGCAGAGGTCGTTGAGGCGCTGCAGCAGGACTTGCGCGGGCACCAGGCCGTGCTCGCCGAGCGCTCACAGGAGTTGGACGCTGTGCGAGACGTCTTAGGAGGTCTCGAGGGCCAGCATGAAGAGGCGCTCAAGGCGGTCCATGAGAGAGCTGAAGAGGAGCAGCGTCACTTGAGCGCTGAGTTGGAGGCGCACCCAGACGTGATGGCTGAGCTCCGCGACGAGCTGGAGAGGAACGTCTCAGCGCGCGAGCATGTGGAGGGAGACCTCCGGCGCGTGGAGGAGCAGGCCACCCAGATCGAGGCCCAGCTGCGCGGGACGCAGGGGACTCTTGAAGAGAGCGTGCGTGCTCGGGAGGGCGTTGAGAAGGAGCTCCGAAAGTTCGGTGAAGAGCTCCGAGAGCTCGCTGAAGAGCTCGGGGGAGAGCGTGAGACCCTCGCCTTCATGCGCGAAGAGCTCAGCAGTCGCTGGAAGAACCTCCTGCGAGCTGTCTCCTGGGGCCGCAGGGAGTACTAGCCGAGCTCGAAGGAGAAGAGCGCCGGGATCAGGAAGAAGGCGGCGATGTACTCGACGATGATGAGCGGCGTCCCGGCCCTGAGGAAGTCCTTGTAGCGATAGTCGCCCGGCCCCATGACCATGGTGTTCGCCTGGTGAGCGACGGGGGACATGAAGGCGAGGCTCGCGCCAGCGAGGACGGCCATCATGAAGGGTCGGTCATTCAGCCCCAAGCCAGCCGCAGTGGCGACCGCGATGGGAGTCATGATGACGGCGGAGGCGATGTGGTCGATGAGCTGCGTGAGGAGCCCTGTGATGAGCAGGAAGAGCCCCACCATCATGTACGGAGTCATGCCCTCTCCTGCGAGGCCGCCGATGAAGGTCGCGACCTCCCCGGCTAAGCCGGTCTCCTCGAAGGCGCGCCCGATGGCGAGCATCCCTCCGATCAGGATCAGCGCGGTCCAGTCGATGGCTTGATGCACCTCGCGCGGCTGGATCGTGCGGGTCGCTACGAGGAAGAGAGCGCCTGCTGTGGCGGCGATCCAGACCGGCATCAGCTTGAGGAAGGCGAGGGTGAGGACGACGCCCAGGGTCAGGACGGTGATCAGGCCGCCTTTGCCTATGGGCTGGAGTTCCTTCTGCTCCAGGATGAGGATCTCTCGGTCACGTTTCGCGCGCTCGATGTCCCTCAGGTGCCCCTGGATGAGGAGGGTGTCGCCGACCTCTAGGCTCACCTGTCTGACTCCGCCGCCCTGGAGCTTGCCGCCCTTGGAGAGGGCCACGACGTTGAGGCCTGAGTGCTCTTGATACTCAGACTCGGTGAGGGAGCGGCCGATCAAGGTCGAGCCAGGCGGGATGATGGCCTCGACGAGGGCGACGTCGCCGGAGTAAAGGGTCGTGTCGCCGACCTCTACGGAGTCAGCGTCTTGGAGGTCGAGGTCCCTGCGGAGCTTGAGGATCTCGTCGGGCTCCCCTTGCAGGACGAGGGTGTCCTCGGCGCGGATGCGGTTGTACGGGCCCGGGGCGAGGATGGAGCTGGCGTCAGGCCTCACGATGCCGAGCACGCTGACGTCGTGGTCCTTGAAGAACTCCTCGTCACCGACGGCACGGTTGATCAGCGTGCTTGAGGGCTTGACCAGCACCTCGGTCACGAACTCGCGCACGTGGTAGTGCTCGGTGAGCGACTCGTCTTGTCGCTTGCGGGGCAGTAGCCGCAGCCCAGGGCCGAGGAAATAGATCGCGCCGATGGTGAGCAAGGAGAGGCTGGCGCCAATGGGACTGCCTGCAGCGCTGAGAACAATGGTGATGGCAGCTACACGATCACGTGCCCCGATAGCGATCCGATCACGGTGCGCGACGGGGAAGATGGGCAAAATGGTGAGAATGGCCAAAATGGCG
>JAKVCE010000501.1 GCA_022447405.1 Planctomycetota bacterium
CCACGTCGAAGCAGACCTTGATCTGCGGGACGCCGCGCGGCGCCGGCGGGATGCCTTCTAATTGAAATTTGCCGAGGCTGTTGTTGTCCTTTGTCATAGCTCTTTCGCCCTCGAAGACCTGAATGATGGAGTCGCCAGGCACCCCAACGGCGAGGTCTTCGCGGCCGTCAGCGTCGAAGTCGCCGATAGAGAGGGCGGCTGCGAAGTGGTCACCTGAGTCGCTGGCTCCAGGGACGCCGGCGACGTTCTGGTGGAGTGACTCGCAGGAGGAGGCGGAGATCCCGGACCCGGTCCCGTAGAGGATGTGGGCCATCCCTCAGTCAGTGACGCTCCCGATGTCCTCTCTCTGGACTCCGACCACGAGGTCTGCGTAGCCGTCGTCATCGAGGTCTCCGAGAGCCAGGGTCATGCCGAAGGAGTCGGCGGCTTCAGCTGCGCCCGTAACCCCTGTGGTGTTCTGGTGCAGGTGGGTCTGCCGCAGCACAGGGAAGTTGGAGCCAGCTTTAAAGAGGATGATGTCGACAGCGCCAGCGTAGTAGGCGCTCCCGAGCTTCTCACCCGTAGAGCCTGCGACGAGGTCGTCACGCCCGTCCCCGTTGATGTCGCCAGCGGCGAGGCTGCTGCCAAAACGGTCGGCGGTCTCAGCCATCCAGTCAAAGACCGGAGGGATGGAGCGGAACTGTGAGAGCGTCCGAGAAGATGCGCTGAGGCCGCTCGGGCGGCCGCGGAAGAGGTTGACCATGCCCGCGTAGAGCCCTGATCCGAAGAGGCCTTCGCCAGGGACGCCGACGGCGAGGTCGTCTAGCTGGTCTCCGTCGAAGTCGCCGACGGCCAGGGCGCTTCCGAAGGCGTCATCCTCCTCAGCTTGTCCTGGGACACTGGGGCTGTCTTGATGGAAGCTCAGGTCATACGACGTGGTGATTCCCCAGGGCCTCCCCCAGAGCACATGGATCATCCCGGCGGCGTTGATGGAGCCGAGGTCTTCGCCAGGGGCGCCGATGACGAGGTCATCTTCGCCGTCACCGTTGAAGTCACCCGCGGCGAGCGTCGCGCCGAAAATGTCGTTGCTCTCGGCGACCCCCGCGACCCCATAGGAGTCTTGCGAGAGCTTCCTCGCGTTGTTGGTCTTGAGGCCCCACATGCTCCCGTAGAGCACGACGACGCCGCCAGCGTGACGGCTCCCGTTGATGCGCTCGTAGGGGCTCCCGACCGCGAGGTCGCAGTAGCCGTCTCCGTTGAAGTCGCCAGCGGCCAGGCTTTTGCCGAAGTAGAGGTAGCTGGCGCTGCTGCCGACCAGCAGGCCGTCAGACTTGGGGGAGAAGGACTGCTGCAGGGCAGTAGAGAGCAGGCCAGTGTGGGAGCCGTACTTGACAGTGACCTGGCCGGCGTTCCGGTAGGTGTTGGACTGGTGGTAATCATCGACGGCGGGGTTGCCGATGGCCTGGTCTATGTATCCGTCGCCGTTGAAGTCGCCGGACGCAAGAGCGGTCGCGTATCCGGTTTGAGCGCTCGCGTCCCCAGAGAGCTGGGTGAGCGCGGCCGCGGTGAAGAGGAGAGAGGTGGTGAGTCGAGTGAGCTGTCTCATGGCTGATGTCCTTTTGCGTTGGTGATGTCCTTGGAGGCGAGCGAGGGCCGACAGGGCCGCTCATCGCTCCAAAGGGGTCAGCACGGGCGCTAGGAGGCGCGGACGCAGAAACCGGCTCAAATCCCGAGATGCGTAAAAAGAGGCCTTCTCGTGGCCTAAAAAGGCACTTCTCGCCTCTCAGCGGCCTCTGCGGTAGGGGCAGTCAGGTGGCGCTATCGCTCAGACGCGCTCTTCGACGAGCTTCGCAAGCTCGATCCGCGCGCGGGCGTAGAGCTTGCGAGCCGCCTCCGGAGAGGCGCTCTCGA
>JAKVCE010000502.1 GCA_022447405.1 Planctomycetota bacterium
ATCTTCGAGAAGTTCGACCCTGACAACGGCTCCTTCCGCTACTGGATCTTCCGCGTGGCCAAGAACGTGCTCTACGAGGCCCTCAGGATCCTCCGAGACCCCAGCTCAAGCCCTGGCGGTGGCGGTACGACCAGGATTCTGATGCTCGACAACATCCCAGACGACGCCACTCGGATCACGATGAGGGTCTCCCGCAACGAGAACCTCACCAAGTGCACAGACTGGATCCGATCTCTCTCGGAGGAGGACCGAAAGCTCGTGCTTTACTGCGGTCTGGAGGGCCTCACCTACGAGGAGACCGGCGAGCGGCTCGCCATAGGCAAGGAGGCCGTCGCGAAGCGCTGGCAGCGCCTCAGGGAGCGGCTCCGAGATCAGCCTGTCCCGCAGCAGCTCTTCGCTGAGCTCACGGTGTCCTAAGCGCCGCTGACCCAGAGAGGGAACCTCGGCGGGAGAGAAACCGTCTTCCTGGTGCCTAGAGAGGGCTACCGCCGTCCCTATAAGCCCGATTCTCCCCCTCCAGACCCTCCTGGGAGTGTTTTCCTTAAGGATCGCCCAACTCTGGGTCGAAGACAGAAAGCGACTCCTCGTGCTCTTGTGAGACCCCCACAAGGCACTTATCCATCCCCAAGTCCCCTAGATGGCCACTCTCCCTTTCACCAGCCTCTCCGCCTCCGATCAAGGGCTCTTCACCCCTGCAGAGCTCAGGAGCCTCATGGAGAAGGAGCTCTCACGCTCCCGAAGGTACGGGTATGACGTCGTCATGCTCTCCATCGGCGTGGACAGGATCGCCTCCCTGGGAGACCTCTACGGGCACGAGTCCAAGGGTCTGGTCCTCGAAGAGATCACCCGCCTCCTCATCGCCTCCACGCGCTCCTGCGACTTCTTAGGCTGCCTCTTGGGCGACAGAATCCTCGCGCTCTTCCCGCACACCGGCGAGCCCGGCGCCAAGGCGGTCGCGAACCGCCTCGTCACCGCAGCGCGGGACCTCGAGTTCACCGCGGGCGGCCCGCAAATTTCAGTCACCCTCACGGTCGGGATCGCCGCGCCTCGCATAGCCGAGGAGCACGAGCTCGAGCCCCTCGTTGAGCAGGCGAACAGCGCCTGCCAGGAAGGCCAAGACGCCGGCGGCGACCGCTGGCAGCTGAAGGAGCCCGCAAAGAACGGTCACGACAAGCACGCCCCCGCCCTCTCGGACAGCTCGGACATGGGCGCCCTGATGGACGACATGCTGCACGAGAAGATGAAGGCCATCTTCCAGTCCATGGGCGAAGAGCTCCCCGACCTCGCCGGCCGAGACAGCGAGGTCTTCGCCCTCGCGCTCAAGAAGATGGCCCAGGACCGCAAGTCGCAGGACAGCAAGCTCGAGGTGCTCGAGCGACGCATCGAGCGACTCTCCCACAACCTCGGCCTCACCGAGGAGCAGCTCCAGCGCGCGATGGAGATGAAGGGCATAGATCCTGGCGTCGCCTCGATCTATCAGGAGGTCCAAGGCATCGCGGACGGAGACTCAGACCAGACGCTCAAGAAGGACATGATGGCCGCGATCTATGAGGCCAACATGGAGCTACAGAACAAGACAGAGAGCGAACAGGACGACTGAACAAACCAACACCCCCCTCACCCAACCCAAGACACTCCATGACTTCGTCGCAATCGAACGAACTCCCCGAGCCCAGTGACGCTCCCCACTTCGAGTTGATCTCGGACGACTCCGAGACATCGGAGGGCATCCTCTACGTCGGCATCGACCTCGGCACCTCTCGCACCTCCATCGCCGCGAGCAACGGTGTGAGGGCGACCGTCCCCTCTGTCGTCGGTTACCCGAAGGACGTCGTCGGCCAGAAGCTCTTCGGCCGCTCTGTCCTCTTTGGTGACGAC
>JAKVCE010000503.1 GCA_022447405.1 Planctomycetota bacterium
ACGAAGACCGCCCTCTCTGAGCTGTGCAAGCGCTCTGCGAAGCGCTCCACCTCAGCGAGCGTCTGCCCGCACTGAGCGAGCAGCTCCTCCATGGGCTGCTCCTCAAGATCACGGCAGAGCTCGTCAAAGCCGACCGTCGCCGCTTCGATGAACTCCTTCGCGTACCAACCGCGCTCGATGAGGACCTTCAAGGTCGCGTTGATGAAGGCGAGGTCCGAGCCCACGGGCACGAGGTGGAGGTCATCGACGAGCTCCGTCCCGAAGACCGCCGAGCCCGCGTTTGAGGGGACCCAGTAGCGATCCATCCCGGGCTCGCGGTAGGCGTTGACGCAGACCGTCTCGGTCCCGCCCTTGCGCGCCTCCACGAGGTACTTGATAGCGACAGGCTGATCGTTCGCCGCGTTCGAACCGAAGAAGACGATCAGGTCCGAGTCGTACCAGTCCTTGTAAGAGCAGGTCGTCGCCGCGACGCCCACCGTGCTCTTCAGGCCGGAGGTGCTCGGCGAGTGACACAGGCGCGCGGCGTTGTCGATGTGAGGCGATCCCAAGAAGCGCATGACCTTGCCGGCCACGTAGTAGGTCTCGTTCGTGACGCCGCGGCTCGTGAGATACATCGCGACACGGTCCGAGTCCGCGGCGCGCCAGCGCTCGCCGATGTCCGCCCAGGCCTCCTCCCAGCTGACCTGGGTGAAGCCCGGCTCTCCACGCCTGCGCCGCATCGGGACCGAGAGCCTGCCGAGCTTGCGCAGCTCACGGGAGGTGGGGTGGCTCGCCTTGAGCGCATCGACGTCCTCCAGGAGCGCTGGGTCCAGCGCGCCCTGAGTGTTCAGCCGGAGGAGGTTGAGGCGGACGAGGCAGAGGTGCGTGCCGGGGATCGTCCAGTCTTTGAGGCCCGTGGTGCCGAGGGCGCAGCCGTCGCAGACGCCACGCGTGAGGACCTTCCACGCGTAGCCCAGGTTGTCGCGGTTCTCCCAAGCGATGCGCAGCATCTCACGGAAGTGATGCGGCTTGCGGTGTCCCAGACCGAAGGGCTTCCAGTGGTGGAAGAGCTCGGTGGCGCGTCGCTTGACCTTGGACATGAGGAGATCCTAGCGGAGGAGGAGCGCTGCTTGGGCTCCCCAAAAAGAGAAGAGGGCGCACGGGGCGCCCTCTCGATCTGATCTGCGCGAGGGCAGCGCCCTCCGCGTGCTCAGCTCTTCTTTGTCCAGTGCTTGTAGACGTCCTTCTTGTTCACCTTGCCGTCACCGTCGGTGTCAGCGCCGACGATCCGAGGCCACAGGCGACCGGCCTCTTCCTTCGTGAGCAAGCCGTCTTCGTTCTTGTCAAAGCGTGCGAAGAGTCCGTCGACACGCTGCATGATCGGGTCCTCGTCGAAGAGGGCGCCGCCTCCAGACCATGCGTCATAGAGCTCCTTCGGGGTGACGCCGCCGTCGCGGTTCGCGTCTGCCTTCGCGAGCTTGGACCACATCCTGCCGGCCTCCGCCTTGCTGATCTGGCCGTCTTCGTTCTTGTCGAACTTCTCCATCATGCCTGCGATCTTCTCCCGCAGGCCGTCGTCTAGCGAGGGCTGGGCGTCGACAGGAGCAGTGAGGGCGAGGGTGGCGAGGGCGAGGGTGGTGAGCTTCATCATGACGGAGAGGGGTTAGAGGTCTATCTGGATAATGGACAGTACGAAGGGCCCCTATTTCTTGTGGCAGGAGAGCGTAAAAAGATTCTCTATAGGCCCAGAGTCGGTCCTCTTGCCCCCTCTGGGGTCACCTCCGAGAGGCGCTCACCTAGCCCACTAGCGACGAGATACAATCCAAGAGGTCGAACACCCAAGCTCTCTCGAGGCCCCCATGAAGCACAGCACACGTCTCTTCGCGATCGCCGCCCT
>JAKVCE010000504.1 GCA_022447405.1 Planctomycetota bacterium
CGCGGTACCAGACCTGGTAGTGACGGAGGTTGCCTACCGAGACCCCGCCCTTGTCGGAGATGGAGATCGTCGTCAAAGCCTCACCCTCAGCGTCAGGGGTTATCACCTGGAGGCGGATCACGTTCGAACCAGCGCAGCGCAGGCCGTCACCGAGGACGACCCCGGCGCCGTTGTTGACGCGGTTCTCTCCTTGGAAGAAGAGGCAGGGCTCACCAGTGCGCCCGCCACGGAGCCTCAGCGTGAGGTTGTCAGCGGCGATGCTCACCGAGCCTGAGGCATCAAGGGTCGCGCCGTCGCCGGTGGAGTTTCCGCAGCCTGAGACGCCGTGCCCGCCGTTGCCGCAGGGACAAGACGGGATGTCGCCGAGGCAGTAAGGGGTCCCGATGGAGGAGAGGATCGTGTGTCCATTGTCATAGAGCCGCACGTAGTCGATGCGGTACTCAGCAGGCAGCGGCGCGGTGATGCCGCTCGGAGACCAGATCCCTGGGAAGTTTCCGCCGACGGCGAGGTTGAGGATGAAGAAGTGCGGCGCGTGGAACTCTTCGCCGCTGAAGCTCCCCGGGTTGGAGATGTCCATCACCCAGATCTGCTGGCCGTCGATGAAGGTCTTGATCGAGCTCGGCGTCCACTCCATGCGATAGATGTGGAAGTCGTCGTTGAGGTCCTCGCTCATCACGACGCTCTGTCCATAGCCTGCGTAGCCGCCGTTATTGTCTTGCCAGTGCGCCGTCGAATAGACCTTGCGGTTGGGCACGCCGCTGTTGATCGCGGAGCCAGAGCCCATCTCAAGGACGTCGATCTCTCCACAGGCAGGCCAACTGACAGTCGAGAAGTTGTTCCCCAGGGTCCAGAACGCGGGCCAGAGGCCGTTCGCCAGGTCGGGAACCTTGATGCGGGCCTCGACGGTGCCGTACTGGAAGGTGAACTTGTCTTGTGTCTTGATCCGCCCCGAGGTGAAGGTGCCGTTCCACTCTTGCCGGGCGGTGATCACAAGGTGACCACCCTCGAGGCGGACGTTGTCCTGCGAGTTCGTGTAGTTCTGCAGCTCCTGGTTCCCCCATCCCCAGCTGCCGAGGTCGTAGGACCAAGTCGCGGGGTCGGGCGCGCTCCCATAATCGAACTCCTCGCTCCAGATCTGCGCTGCCTGTCCATGCCCGCTGAGGAGGGCGAGGAAGGCTAGCGCGAGGGCAGTGGAGAGGGCGTTCATGCGTCGGCAGGGACAGGGAGAGTGAGACGTGGGCTCGATTGCGAAGCGCAGGCTCACTCTGAGGGTAACAGAGGACTGATTCCTTGCTCATGGGTGTCAGATAGACTCTCGGGCATGAGGCCCCTGCATGCATCGCTCCTCTGCGCCCTCGCTGGATGTGCAGCGAGCGGGACGCACGCGTTGGTGTTGGATCAAGCGGCTGGGGTTCACGCCAAGCTGGTTGATTCCGGTGGTGAAGTGGTGGCTGGTGTCCCGGTGAAGATGGTCTTGGACCGTTGGCCCGCCCTAGAGTCATCCGAGGCAGGGCGTGAGATCTGCAGAGGCTCGACGGGGCAGCGAGGAGCGCTCCGCTTCGGGTACAGAGTCAGCGGGGGCAGCGCATTCACGCTCGGATGCGAGGAGTCATGCTCCCTTTGGGCAGACGTCGGGGATGGTTGGCAGCTGCTTGAGCTCGTCGAAGGCTGTGACGGGGAGGAGGAGCTGGTGAGCGTGGAGCTTCAGCTCGAACCGCGTGAGTTTGAGTTCCGTTTCGATGTGAGCGACGTCGAGGGCAGGCCGCTCGAGGGCGCGACCTTGCGGCTCGTCGCCGGTCAGTTCGGAGCGCCTGTAGATCACCTGCCCGCGAGGCGGACTGACGGTGACGGCCGCCTCACTT
>JAKVCE010000505.1 GCA_022447405.1 Planctomycetota bacterium
CCATCACGACCCTCGACGAAGAGGAGCGCAAGGTGGGGGTCGAGGACCTCCTGATCTGCTCTGGAGACGCGCCCGTCGCCTTGGCTGGCGTGATGGGGGGAGAGGGCTCCAAGGTCGCGCAAGAGACGACCTCTCTCTTGCTCGAGGTCGCGAGCTTCGACGCGACCACCGTGCGTCGAACGGCCGCGCGGGTCGGTCTGCGGACAGACTCATCGGCTCGCTTCGAGAAGAGCTTGGACCCGTGCATGGTGCCTGACGCAGCCGCTCACCTCGTGCGTACGCTGCAGTCGATTCAGCCCGAGGTGACGCTCCCCTCTGCTCCCGTGGACGTCGGTGATTGGGAGGACCCCTCCAAGACCGTGACGCTCCGCGGCGACTTCGCTCGCTCACTCTTGGGTGTGGAGCTCACGGATGAGGAGATGGCCGAATCCCTCTCCTCCCTGCGCTTCGGCGTGGAGGTCTCGGACGGGGCGCTGCAGGTCGTCGTGCCCTCGTTCCGCGCGACGAAGGATGTCGGCGAGCCTGTGGATCTCGTGGAAGAGATCGGTCGCATGCACGGCTACTTCCAGATCCCTGGCAAGCGCCTCATAGCCGAGGTCTCGCCGCCCGTCCGGGATCCCCGACAGGTCCTCACGGCTCGGATCCAAGACCGCCTTTCTGGTGGCGCGCGCTTCTCCGAGGCCCTCTGTTACTCCTTCCAATCAGACGAGCTGCTCCAGCGTCTTGGTGTCGCGGACGAGCCCCACGTTCGGGTCGTGAACCCGGTGGCAGAGGGGGAGGCGAGCGTTCGTCGCTCGGTCGTCCCGAGCCTCCTCAGTCGTGTCGAGAAGAACCGCAGGAACCGAGACGAGGTGCGCCTCTTTGAAGTCGGCAAGGGATACCTCCCTGAGCTCACCGACGAGCGCGGCCAGCCCGGCGAGCTCTACGAGGCTGGTCTTGTCCTCGCCGCGCCTTTCGGCGACGGCGCCGGCTTCAATCAAGGGGCACGAATGCGCCTGCAAGGGGTCGTTGAAGACCTGCTGATGGCGCTCGGCGTGACCGGGGCTACGAAGCTGAGGTGGCGTGCCATGGGCGGCGATGACGCTGTCCCCGGCTGGGCGAACCCGGGCCGCGCGCAGGTGCTTGAGGCCTGTGCTGATGACGAGTCGACCGCGCTCTGCTACCTGGCAGAGCTGGACCCCGGCTGCGCTAGGAGCCTGGGCCTCGTGGATGAGCTCTTGAGCGACGTGGCCGCCGCAGGCGTCTCCCTAGACGCCCTCTTGGCGCTGCCTAAGGCGCCAGCCAGCTACAGGCCCCTGCCTAAGTTCCCTGGCGCCAAGGTCGACGTCGCCCTCGCGCTGCCTTCAGAGGTGGCCTGCGGTGACGTGGAGCTCGAGCTCGAGCGCTCAGGCAAGGGCCTGGTGGCCTCCATGGAGCTCTTCGACGTATATGAGGGCCCGAATCTCCCCGATGGACAGCGCTCTCTGGCGTGGCACTTGGTCCTAGAGGCCAAAGACCGCACCCTCGACGAGGGGGACGTCCAGAAGTTCCTTGGGAGGGTAGAGCGGGCCGCAGAGCGCCTCGGCGGCGCCCTCCGCCGGGAATCGGCGGTAGGCTGAGGGAGTCGCCCTCGATCTTTGGCGCGCGCTGCGCCGATGAGTGAGGAGTGCTGCCCTCATGAAGATCACCCTCGTCAATCCGCCGAGTCCGCCTGAGTTCCGCGTCAGCCGCGGTCTGATGGGGGGCTTTGGGATGGCGGTGAACCCCGAGCTGCTCTACCCGCCGATCGAGCTCGCTCACGTCGCCGGCGTCTTGGAGGCTGAGGGGTACGAGGTTTCCATCTTGGATGCCGACGCCGAGGGCCTCGGGCCCGACGGCG
>JAKVCE010000506.1 GCA_022447405.1 Planctomycetota bacterium
GCAGCCGCAGCAGCAGCAGCAGGGGGAGTATGATCGCCGGCGCAGACCTTACAGGTCGCTCGTTAAATGTGGGTCGAAACATGAAGTAGGAAGTCGGATAGAGCACAACCCGCCCGATTAAAAACTTGGAATCAACAGGGGGATATCGGGGAATACACTAGCTTCTTACTCGACTTTTTGCTGATTTTTCGTCGTTTTCCCTGCAGTTGTTGATGTTTTTTGGGTTCCTGAGCCTTTCTGGGGTGGGCCTGTACCTCCCGGAACCCCCCTGGAAATTCCAAGTTTTTTTTTCAGGGGGGTTGTAGTAGCAGTAGTTGTCGTAGTAGGGGGCTTAACTGACTAGTTTTGTTCATTTTGGGCTGCTTGGGCGTCTTCCAAACTGGGGAGTTGAAACTCCTCCATGTGGTCCCGCCACCAGTTGAGCCACATCTGTGTCGAGTTTCCGAAGTCTTCCCCTGTGAGGAGGCGAAGGTTCTTGAGGATCGCAGGCCGCATGACACCTGACTCTCGGTCTAAGCGATCAAGGAGGGGGCCGATCGAGCTTCGGTGACGGGCTGCGAGGATCGCCTCCACGGCCTGAAAGCGGACGCTGTATTCGCTGTCATTGAGGAGCCCGTAGAGCGCTTCGAGCGCGTCGGGAGTTCGAACCGCTGCGAGGGAGATGGCCGCCGCTGAGCGCGCGACAGGGTCTTCCTCTGTGGCCTGGTCCATGAGTCGCTCAAAGAAAGTGGGGTCCCCTCCGCTCAGCTTGGCCTGTGCGACGAGCGCCTCCTGTCGGATCGCCTTGTCCTTTGAGCGCACCAGCCTGCTCAGGTGCTTGCCGTAATCGTCACATCCGCGCTCAGAGAGCATCACGAGCGCGGCGTAGACGAGGGAGTCTTCGGGGGCCTTGAGGCCGTCGAGCAGGTGTTCTTCGACTCCGTCAACCTCGGACTCGCTGAGGGCCTGGGCGATCATCCGCTTGACGCTGATCCCAATGTCCTTGTCGGTGAGCGCACCTTTGAAGTGCTTCGTGCCTCCGTTGGTCAAGATGGCTTTGAGAGCTTTGACCGCCTTTCCTCGAGTGAGGGTCGGGGTGAGGCGGAGGTTCTCCGTGATCTTGCGGAGGTCTCGTTTGCCTGCGCTCTCAGAGAGCTCTGGCAGCAAGCCCTTGAGTGCGTTCGCTCGGACGACGGGGTCATCAGAGCGGTCTACGAGCCGGTGGAGCTCAGCGGAGGCCGCCACCGGAAAGAGAGCGAGGCCTACCGCAGCGTTGCGACGCCGGGCTTGCTTCGCGTCTTGGGCGGCGTCGTAGAGGGTCTTGATCGCGCCCCGCTCTAGACCGTCGACGCCCTTGAAGTGAGCGAAGGCCTTGGAGGCGCTGAGGACCGCCGGCAGGGCCGTGAGCTCGGCGAAGCCCTGCTCAAGCGCCCTCAGTGAGTCTTTGCTCTTGCGCTTCCCCAGCTCCTCGAAGACCGCCCCAGACGTCTTGTTGGTGTTCTTGATGATGCGCGCGAGGAGCTCCCGCTCGCTCTCCATGGAGAGGTCGTCTTGACCCCCGATCGGGAGCAGGAGCATCGCTGTGGTGAGGAGGGCGCCTTGCATGGTGAGGCTCACTGGAGCGCGAGGTCTCGTGCCCTCACGCCGCGCTTATACCGCCCGTGTCCGAAGGGGGTGGGCTCATACTTTGTGACATATGTGACGTCGCTCTCGCTCCCGATCAGATGCTCGAGGTCTAGGCACCAGAATGCGGAGTTGATGAGGACCCTTCGTAGGCCCTCACTGGCGAAGTCTTCTGAGGCGCCGAGGGTCGTGCACATTGACCGGCGGGTCCGAGGTTTCTCGTCTTCGCTGAGCTGCGGGAGGAGC
>JAKVCE010000507.1 GCA_022447405.1 Planctomycetota bacterium
GACCCGGTGATCGAGCAGTTCGCGCCGTTCATTGACGGCATGAACGCGCTGCGTATGCACATCTTCATCCGCTTCGGGATGTGGGAGGAGATCCTGGCGTACCCGGAGTACGCGGAGTTCCGCAAGGCCAGCCGTACGATCCGCAGATACGCGCGCACGATGGCCTTGGCGAATCTAGGGAGGACGGAGGAGGCGTGGCGTGAGCTCGCGCACTTCGACCTTGCGGCGGCGGAGACCCCAGAGGACTGGTACATCGCCTTCAACCCCTCGCAGACCGTCTTCGGCGTGGCGCGCAGGGTGGCGGAGGCCGAGATCTACTGGCGCGAGGGAGACGCTGAGCGCGCCATCAAGATCATGAAGGACACCCTGCAGACCGAGCATGAGCTCGTCTACACGGAGCCGCCGCCGTGGATGATCCCGATCCGCCACGCCCTCGGCGCGATCCAGCTCGCGAGCGGCGACGTCCTCGGCGCAGAGCTCTCGTATCGGGAGAACCTGAAGAAGCACCCGGAGAACGCCTGGAGTCTCCTCGGCTTGCAGCAGGCGCTCACGAAGGCGGGCAAGCTCGAAGAGGCCGCCGCGCTCGAGCCTCGCGTGGAGCGCGCCTGGGCGCGCGCCGACGTCGAAGCGCCTGCGAGCTGTTATTGCGGAGTGCCGTTGCAATAGTCACGGCACGACCTCAAGTTCAGAGCTGAGTTGGTGGACCCATCAATCGGGAGACAGCGGCGCTGCTGCTGAAGGAGAGCGGTGATGAGTGAGAGAGATGGCAAGAACGAGCTCCCCATGGGGCCCGTGATCGCCCAGGCCTCCATGGCCTTCGGCGTGCTCTTTTCCGGCATCGCCGTCTATGCGGGAATCCTCCAGCTTGAATCGGGCATGATCGGGGGGGTCTCCACGATTGTGGCGAACGTCACGCCGACACTGGCTGGAGGGCTGCTGTTGATCGTAGCTGGCCACATCTTGCGGATTGTCAGTCAGCCTCCCACGGAGTGAGGGAGCTCAGCTCCGCATCCTGTTAAATCGCCGCCCGGGTAGCGGCATCTCTGCCATGAGGCGGCGTCGAAGCTAGATCCGCTCGTAGGTCTCTTTGGTGATGTCTGCTTGGACGTCACCCGTGTGCTTGGTGCTCAGGGGTTCGAAGAGCAGGAGGTGGGTCTCTTCTTCCGCCACGGGCTTGTGCTCGACGCCTCTGGGGACGGTGAAGAACTCACCGGGGTTGATCACGACGGTCCTGTCTCGGAGCTCCAGCTTGAGCTGGCCCTTCATGACCATGAAGAGCTCGTCCTCATGGTCGTGCTTGTGGAAGACGAACTCACCTTGGACCTTCGCGAGCAGGACTTGCTGGCCGTTCAGCTCCCCGATGACCTTGGGAGACCATTGCTCTTGGAAGAGATCAAACTTCTCTTGAATGTTGACGACGTCCATGTGGGTTCCGGGTTGGTGGTGGGGTGAACTCGCGGGGGAGAGGCTATGCTCTACTCTATGAGATCAGCCATCCTCCTGTTGTTCATGGGCTCCCTCTTCAGCGCCTGCGGCACGATCCGCACCCATCGGACGGTCTTGCAGCCGATGGGGACTGAGCTGACCGCGTCTGTGGGTTCGTCCTTGTTTCGCCTCAACAAGCAGCGAGACCTCCCCAACATGTGGGGTGGAAGGGACATCTACGGTGGCAAGGTGGGGAAGGGCTTCGCTGAGGTGAAGCTGCTGGGGATCACGGATGCAAATGAGGTTGAGATCCTCGTCTTCGACATGAACACGGACAACACCGAGACGACCTTGGACAGGTACATCTTCTCACCTGGCCAGCAGAAGGTGGACGTGACTCAAAACGTGAACTTGGGAGAG
>JAKVCE010000508.1 GCA_022447405.1 Planctomycetota bacterium
TGGCGAGAGCAGATCGAGGGCCAGGTCGGTGAGGCGATCCTCGCGCTCTTCGCAGGAGACTACGAGCGCGTCCGCGCCCTGATCACCGAGGCGCAGGCTACAGAGGCCCAGCTCCCTGAGTGGTCCGTCCTCGCCGCAGGCCTAGAGGCCGTTGATGGCGAACAGCCCGTCGAGCTCGCCTCCCCTGAAGCCCTCGCCCAGGCCAAGCAGCTGCTGCAGGGGTCCAAGGGTGACGCGCGTCAACCCGCCGCCGTCCTGGGCGTGCTGCTTGCTGCACAGACCGGCTATTACGCCCCCTACTCCCTAGAGCAGCTGAACTCTTACACCGAGGGTGAGCGCACCGCTTGGGACTCATACCTGATCGCCAAGACCCTCGACAAAGGCGGGGAGACCCTCCGGGCCCGAAACGCCCTTTGGGACTGGGTCCAGCCAGACTCCGACTACTTTGGGCCCGCATGGGATCTCTTCGAGACCCTCGAGTTCAAGCGCATCGGTCACTTTGACCACGCCGCCTTTGACGCACTCCGCATCAATAAGGCGCGCTCGCTCGCCCAGCATTCCCGCGACGCCACCAGCGCGAGCATCGCGCGCTGCTACCACAACCTGGACGGTGGCAAAGCAGAGGCCGCAGTGGAAGACGCCCGGAGCGCCCACAAGGCAGACCCTGAGGCCTTTGAGACAAACGCCGCACTCGCATTAGCTCTGCTCGAGTCTGAAAAGAGCGCCGCCTCCTTCAACTTCTGGGTCAAGGCATGCGAGGCCGCGCCGGACGCGCACAGGGCGCGCATGGTCACCGGAGCCCTCAAGAGCATGGAGCGCTCCGCAGAGGCGGCTGGCGCAGAGATCCTCCCCTCCGTCCAATCAGGAGCTCTCCAGACGCTCTCGAGCTTCGCTACAGACGACCCGAGGATCCCCCTAGCCATCGCGAGGCTTGACCTTATGGAGAACGCCGAGAACCCCGCGCTGGGAGTGGCGCGGGCCTTCCGTCGCCTCGACATCTTCTTGCGCTCCATTGGAGAGACCGGCCTCGCCGACCTCCACGCCGGGACGGAGCTCGACTGGCTCCAGTTCTACCTCCGGTATGGGCCGGAGCAGGCCTTGGACCTCTGCAGGGATCAGATGGAGCGCTCTCCTGGCGCCAAGTCTCTCTGGCTGGGAGAGGTGCAAGCGCTCCGAGCGCTCGGGCGCTACGAAGAGGCTCTCGCCGCTGCAAAGGAGGTCTTGAAGATGGCCCCCTCTGCCCCCCTCTATGAGGAGATCGCCCTGTGCCTGCAAGCCTCTGGATCCTCCGCGAACCAGGTCGAGGAGCAGCTCAGGAATGCGCAGCGCCTCGGCGACAAGCTCTCACTCAACGCCAAGCTCACGCGCGCCAAGAGCCTCTTGGCCGTGAAAGGTGAGCGGACCGCTGGTCAGGCGATCTCAGTCCTCGCAAAGGTCTGGGACGGCGAGAATAAGGGCCCCTTGAACCACACCAACTCCGAGATCGGCCTCCTGATCTCAGAGGGCCTGATGAAGCGCGCTATGAACAGAGACTTCGTCCAGGCCATACAGCTCCTAGAGTCTGTGCAGAGCCGCGGAGCAGGCCCCTACGACAGGTCTCTCGCGAGCGCCCTGCGAGGTCTCTGCGCCCAGATGAACTCCTGACTCAACGAGAGGTCCCGAGGACCTCCTCCATCGTCCCGAAGCGGAACTGATCGAGGAGGCGCTCAAGCCTAGGCAATGTCCTCTTCAAGTTGAGGTAGTGGCGAAAGCCACCTGTGGCGCTGGTCTTCACGCGCGGCTGCCCCGGGTCAAACTCCCACGGGTGCAGGTAGAGGCAGGCTGGCCGACCCCGCCGCTCAAGG
>JAKVCE010000509.1 GCA_022447405.1 Planctomycetota bacterium
CTTCGCGAAGATCGGTAAGAGGAGGCTCTTCCCGCCCGTCGCGACGAGGCTGCGGACCATCCCCACGTAGAGGAGAGCGACGGCGAGCTGCCCCAGCACATGCTGAGGGACGAACTTCCCCGCGATGAGGCGGTCAGCTTGTAGCGCCAAGAAGGTCAAGAATGAGCTCAGGACAATCCAGCGCCCGAAGTTGAGGATCGCGGTAAAGGCCTCCTTGTCCCAGCTCGGCCAGATCCCTCGCGGGGGGCTCACAAAGTACGAGAGCACGCATCGGAACGCGTCCCGACAGAGCCCCCCCACGACGAGCGCCCACGCGTCCCGCCACAAGATCGCGAGGGTCACCGTGAAGAGGATGCCCGAGAGGGATGAGGCAACGGAGATCCCCTCCGTCATCCGCACCTTAAGGTCCTTTGTGAGGAGCACCTGACGCGGCGAGTTGAGCGCGTTGATGAGGACGGAGAGGCAGGCTATAGGGAGCATCCACTTGAGCTCTGGCATCTCATAGAAAGCCGACATGGGCACCGCGATCAGGAGGCTCACGAGCCATAGGCCCAGGGCGCGCAGGAGCTGGAGCGTGAAGGCGGTCCCGAGGAACTCTCGCGACGCGCCCTGCGGGTGCTGGATGATGCTCCGGACCACGCCGAGGTCTGAGCAGAGGATCAAGCCTTGCACCCACGCGAAGACCAGCGCGACCAGCCCAAAGTCCTCGGCGAAGAGCACTCGAACGAGGATGAGGTTGCTCAAGAGGCGCACAAAGCGCTGGCTGATTGTGCCAGCTACGAGCCAGGTCGAGCCTCTATAGACCAAGCCCCTGAGCTCTCTCTCGAGGCCTTGACTCGCTCTAGCTCTCTCAGGGGAACCGTCCATAGGTGGCGCATCTCCCCCCCTGTCTCAGCTTGCCGCCATGGGCGACAACCCCTCCACGCTTACTCTACCCCTGCCCAGCGGTCCCTGAGCGGGCTCCTTGGGCACCTTCAAAGGGAAATTCCCTCCCCTTTGCTCAGATAAAAAATGCAGCGTGGTGGCTCGAGGCTGAGATCACATTTGCCCCTTCGAAACAAATCTTTGAGCAAGCCTTCTGGGGGGAGATCACATGTGAAGCTCCGGTTGAAAAGGGATTTCTTTGTTCTCGGAATAGTTTTCCTCACAGAGCTTCTGCCGGGCCACATCAAGGCGTCCGCAAGCAGGTCAAGAGACCCGGGCCCGACAGAGGCAAAGCTTAGAAATCTTTATTTGCGTTATGAAAAACAGGGTTTCTATCTGATTTCGATCTTGTGGGAAATCGGATCGCCAAGGTACGATTCTCTAATGAACGTATTTCTCCGACGCTGTTGCGCGGGGCAGTTTTGGCGACTGAGAGTGGAGAGCTTCCAGATTCTCTGCCTCGCCGTCATCGCCCTGACCCCCTCTTGCAGGAGCTTCCAGCAAGAGGCTTGGGAGCCAGGCGCGACAGAGCCCCCGGCGGCAGCCGTCTACCTCCTTCGAGAGGGCGACGTCCTCGAGTTCGCCCTCCCGCAGGATGTCACCCTGAACGGCAGCTCCATCGTTCGCTCCGATGGGATGACCACCCTGCCCTTGATCGGAGATGTCTCGATCGGAGGACTCTCCATCAGTCAAGCGCACGCGGTGATTGTGGATCGCATGGCGGAGCACCTAGCCGACCCGCAGCTCATGATCTCCCTCAAGTCCACGCGTGACAGGGAGATCTACGTCTCTGGTGAAGTGCGCAACCCTGGCAACATCAGCTACCAGGATGAGCTCACGGTCCTAGACGCGCTCCTCAGAGCGGGCGGGCCCCTGAAAGCCTCGGCCGACCTAGAGAAC
>JAKVCE010000051.1 GCA_022447405.1 Planctomycetota bacterium
CGAAGATTGCGATGAAGAACTCTTCCATCCACGCGCCGCTAAGGGAGGTCAGCGGTGCGCGAAAGGATGACTGCTCGAGCAGCCAGTGTCGAGGATCTCAGGCGCTCAGAGCGCGCTAATGATGTCGGCGGCCTGTCCAGCGGGGTCGCTCGTCTCAATCGCGCGTTCGATCACACCCTCTGGGCTGATCACGTAGGTGATCCTCCGGGGATATCCGTCGCTCGCGTCCTCACAAGCCTTGTAGGCGAGGCTGAGCGAGCGGTCTGTGTCGCAGAGCAGGGGGTAGGGGAAGTCGAACTTCTCCGCGAAGGCGCGGTTCTCTTCGACGGTGTCGAAGGAAGCGCCTAAGACGACGACGTTCTTCTCCGCTAGTTCGTGGGCTCGATCACGGAACCCACATCCTTGCTTCGTTCAGCCAGGCGTGTCGGCTTTGGGGAAGAACCAGAGGACGAGGCGCTGGCCCTGGAAGTCAGAGAGGTGAGCGGTCTCGCCCGTGTGCGTGGTGCACGCGAAGTCGGGGGCGGGGTCGCCTACGGAGAGGAGGTCGGGGTTGGACATGAAGAGTCGCTTGAAGAAGGTGAGCAGCATGGGGCGGCTGGGGGTTAGCCGCCAGCGGTAGTCATCTTCATACGCCTCAAGGGCGACTGCAAGTGAGTCCTAGAAGGGAGGGTAGGCCTGGTCCATGAACCCGAGGGTGAACATGAAGTGTGATCCGGCGCCAGCGAGGACGCAGAGGTGCCACACCTCGTGGTGGCCGAAGACGCCCGGCCAGGGGTCTGGCCGCTCCTTCACGTAGATGATCGCGCCGCCGGTGTAAGCGAGGCCGCCCAGAGCGAGCCAGAGCATCGCGCTCAGGCTGAGCTGAGGGAACATCCAGTAGCCCGGCACGATGCACATCCACCCGAAGCCGAGGTAGAGGATGGTGGAGAGCTTGTCCGGGCACTCGACCCAGACGAGCTTGAACACCATGCCCGTGAGGGCGAGGGCTGCCACGAGGCCGAGCAGAAAGAGCCGCCCAGGACCGTCTGTGAGGTGCAGGACGGCCGGCGCGTAGGTCCCTCCGATGAGGAGGAAGATGGCGCAGTGGTCCAAGCTGCGGAGCCAGCGGTTGCCTCGCTCCCCGAGGTCGAAGAAGTGGTAGCAGGTGGAGGAGAGGAAGACGGCGACGAGGGTCAGGCCGTAGGTCGTCATCACCGCGAGCTTCGGTCCATCATCTTTGGCGAGGACGCAGAGGGCGATGAGGCCTACGACAGCGAAGAGCAGACCGAGGAAATGAGTCAGGGCGCTCAGGGGGTCCTTTCCAAATCTGACGCCCTGGCTTTTCATCACCGGCAAGCGCCTTTAGGGCAAGAGGACCTCATAAATTGATACTGGCATGGAAATCGCATTTTGTGAAGGGGCGCAAGGATAGAGCCAGAGGGGCGGCGCTGACCGAACGGGCTTCCTGGAGGTAATTGAGAACCGGTCTCAAAAAATTCGAGTTAGGCGTTGATATTGAGACTCAGTCTCAATAACTTTCTTCGCCCAGGGTCCAGAGACTCTGCATCGGGGATCAGATGAACACCCTCCTAGCGACCGCCGCAGGCCTTCTCGTCACTCTCCCTCTCGGGGTGGATGACGAGCGCGTCGTAGTTCACCGACGGGTGAACACGATGGGGACGGCCTTGTGGATGGAGCTAGAAGTGCAGGAGAGGACGGAGGGACTGCGCGCCTCGGAAGAGGCGCTCAGGACCGTGGAGGCCGCTGAAGCGCGGCTCTCTACCTGGATCACAGAGAGCGAGTTGGCCCGTTTCCTCACCGCTAAGGTGGGGGAACGGGTCGAACTCACGCCGCTATTGGCTGGAGAGCTGCGGGCTGCAGCGCGCATCTGTGAAGAGACACATGGAGCCTTCGACCCCTCTGTGGGCGCTCTGACAAGAGCTTGGGGTCTGCGCAGCGGGGGCCGGATGCCCTCAGATTCGGAGCTGAAGGACGCCCTCGATGCTTGCGGCTCCACGCTGTGGCAGATCGAAGGGAGCCTCGCGAGTCGGAGCAGTCACCTGCTCATGATCGATGAAGGCGGCTTTGGAAAAGGAGCCGCGCTGGACCAAGCGATCCAGTCCCTTGAGAGTGAGGGCGTCCTCGCCGCGAGCCTAAATCTGGGCGGACAGCTCGCGTTCTTGGGCGACGCCATGAGGTCTGTCCCGGTCGCAGACCCTGAAGATCGGAGCGTTCCGCTGTTGGAGGTTGAGGTGCGAGGAGGCTCAGTCGCCACCTCGGGTACCGCCGAGCGAGGCAGCCACATCATCGATCCTAGGACGGGGCACCCCGCGCATGACTTCGGGAGCGTGACGGTTTGGGCAGAGACCGCGCTCGAGGCAGACGCGCTCGCCACCGCGTTCTTTGTATTGGGCCCCAAAGAGGGCTTGGCGCTGGCAGAAGAGATGGAGGGCGTAGAGGCCGTCTTCATCGAAAAGAGCACGCCCGGAAGAAGGGTCTCTGTGACCTCCGGGCTGAGCAAGAGAACGCGTCTTCTAGGTGAAGACGTGACAGGAAAACTGATCGTGAGCCTGAGCGAACAAAGCGTCGTGAAGGAATGAACCCAAGATAACTCCCAAAATGAAACTCCCCCTTATTCTGGCTGGCGCAGCGATCTTTGCGGCCCCGGCGAATGCCCAGAGCAACGCAGACCTTGAAGCGAAGATCGAAGCCCTCGCGGCCGAGCTTGAGAGCCTCCAGCTGCAGGACGTCATGCCCGCCGTCGGTGAGAGCAAGTACGGACTCGGCCCGGCCGCTTCCAAGGTCTACTCGAAGAAGCAAGGTCTCTCGATCGGCGGTTACGGCGAAGGTCGCTTCCGCATGGACTCAGCAGACGACTTCGACTGGTACCGTCACATCATGTACTTCGGCTACAAGTTCAACGACAACTGGATCTTGAACACCGAGGTCGAGCTCGAGCACGTCGACGAGGTCTTCGTCGAGTTCGCTTACCTGGACTACATCGGTCTCACTGAGAACATGAACTTCAGGACGGGCCTCATGCTGAACCCCATGGGTCTCATCAACGAGTTCCACGAGCCCACGACTTACCTGGCGGCCAACAGGCCCCAGACCGAGTCCGTGATCATCCCCAGCACCTGGCGCGAGAACGGCTTCGGCGTCTTCGGCGAGTCTGGCGGCTTTGATTACAAGCTCTACTACATGAACGGCCTTGACGGTGACGGCTTCAGCGACACCAGCCTTCGCGGTGGCCGCCAGAAGGGCTCCAGGGCTCTCGCGGAAGACTGGGCGATGGTCGCTTCGGCGAACTACGTCGACATCCCCGGCGTCCGCATCGGCGCTTCGATCTACTCGGGCGACTCTGGTCAGAACCAGGGCGCCGGAGACATGTCGACAGACATCATCGAGTTCCACGCTGAGTACAAGTCTGGCCCCTGGTGGGCGCGCGCCATGATGGCCGATGCAGAGGTGACCGACCGCGACGCTGGAGACATCGAGCTGTCAGGCACCTACTACGAGCTCGGCTACAACCTCATGGACGGGAGCGACTCAGCGCTCTACCCCTTCATCAGGATTGAAGAGACGGACACCACCGGCGGCGGCGAGAGCGAGTTCACCACCATGGGGATTCACTACCGTCCGATCGACCAGATCTGCTTCAAGCTCGACAAGTGCGACGAGACCGACACGACCAGCTTCGTGATCGGCTACGTCTTCTAAGAAACCGAGCGAGGGGTTCACGCCCCACAATTTGAAGAGCAAAGCAACCATGATTGCCGCGGCCCTCGGGCTCGCGGCGATCGCCGGGGCTGGGCAAGCACCTGTCTCCGCCTTGGCGTTCATTCCGCTGGCCCCCTCCTTGGAGGGGTCCGGCGGTCAGGTGTTTTTGACCCTTGATGAGGCCCTAGAGCTCGCCTTCCCAAAGCTAGAGGTGGAGCGCTCGACGGAGTTCCTCAGCAAAGAGCAGAAGGCGCGGGTGAAGAAGCTGTCGGGGTACCCCGTCGTCTCTGGGATTGTGTACCCCTACAAGGCGACCAAGGAGGACCCCAAGACCAAGGAAGAGGTCCTGGTCGGGACCGCGTATTTCGAGACACACCGGGTGCGCTCCTTGAAGGAGACGATGATGTTCGTGGTGTCTCCTGACGGGGTGATCGTCCGAGCAGAGGTGCTGGCCTTCTACGAGCCCTCTGACTACATGCCCAACGAGCGCTACTACGCTCAGTTCAAGGGGCAGATCCTGAACGATGAGTTACGCCCTAACCGTGGCATCAAAACGGTGACTGGATGTACGCTGACGGTGAACGCGTCGACTAGGGCGGCGCGCCGCATCCTCGCGATCCACCAAGTCCTTGGAGAGCCGGCGCCGGACCCTGAAGAGGGCGACGCGAAAGGCTCCAAGGAATGACCCCCAAGCAAGCACGCTTCGCGCACATCTCCAGCCTCCTGGTAGGCGTCTCGGGAGTCGCGCTCTTCGTCTTCAAGGACCTCGTGGTCATCGAAGGTGAGTTTGGCCCAGAGAGTCACTTCCTAGAGGACGATGTTCAGGCCGCTCACATCCTGACGGCTCCTGCCCTGGTCTTCGCCTGTGCGCTCATCTGGCAGGATCACATCTGGGCCAAGTACAAGTCCCGAGCCAAGGCGCGGCGTCGAACAGGGCTCCTCCTAGCCAGCCTCGTCGTCCCGATGATCCTGAGCGGCTACCTGCTTCAGGTGTCCTATACAGAGCCCTGGCGTGAGATATGGAGGGTGAGCCACCTGCTCAGCTCTTTGGTTTGGCTGGTGGCCTATGGAGTTCATCAGCTGAGCCCAAAGCGCACAAAGGCTTGAGGCTCACGGAAAACTAGGGACGGGGCTCGAACCTGAGGTCTCGTTCTCCTGGAATACATCCATGGCAAGAGAAGGACAACGCCTCGCTTCCCTCGACGCCCTCCGCGGCTTCGACATGTTCTGGATCGTCGGGGGCTCGCTCTGGATCACCCAGCTGGGTGAGGCCACTGGATGGCGTTGGGCGCAGTGGTTCGGCGCACAGATGCACCACCCGGAGTGGCACGGATTCACGGCCTACGACCTCATCTTCCCACTCTTCTTGTTCATCTCTGGGGTGACCCTCCCGTGGTCCCTCGGGAACCACCGCGAGTGGGGCGAGGCGAAGTGGACTCAGTACGGGAAGATAGGGAAGCGCGTGTTCCTCCTCGTCTTGTTGGGCGCCATCTACAACGGGCTCCTCGCCTTCGAGTGGGACGAGATCCGCTACGCCTCCGTGCTCGGGCGCATCGGCCTAGCCTGGGGGATCGCCGCCTTGGTGGTGGTCCAGTGCGAGCTCCGCGGTCAGGTGATCGCCCTCATCACGATCCTCTTCGGCTACTGGGCGCTCTTGAAGTTCGGACACGCGCCGGGCTTTGAGCCCGGTGACCTCACCATGGAGGGAAACGTGGTGTCGTACTTTGACCGCCAGTTCCTCCCTGGCGTCCTCTACAAAGACATCCATGATCCGGAGGGCCTCCTCGGAACGGTCGGCGCTGTCGGAACGGCGCTGATGGGTGCGCTCGCAGGGTGGTGGCTGAAGGGCTACGAACCGAACGGCGGCTTGAAGGCGGCGGGCTTGTTCATCGCGGGCGCTCTCTGCACAGGCGCAGGCCTCATCTGGTCAAGCGTCGGCGATCTCCCGCTCAACAAGAACCTCTGGACCAGCTCCTTCGTCCTCGTCACGGGCGGCCTCTCCTTCGCCCTCTTGGGCCTCTTCTACCTGCTCATCGATGTCTGGAGGCTGAAGGTCTTCTTCCTCTTCTTCATCGTGATCGGCGTGAACCCGATCACGATCTACCTCCTCGAAGGACGCCTCATCGACTTTGAGCAGCCAGCCGCCTTCCTCTTCGAGGGAGCGATCGGCGGCTTCCTAGAGCGCTGGCAGGGCTTCCTCATGGCGACCGCGATCGTGGGGATCGAGTGGCTCGTGCTCTTCTTCCTCTACAGGAAGAGGGTCTTCCTCCGCGTCTGAGCGCTCAGCGCGCCGAGCGCGGGATGAGCTCGAGCTCGTCCATGAGCACCGCGGCCTCAAGCCCCGGCGCCTCCTCAAGTGCCGGCCCAATGAGGCAGGGCCTCAGGCTGAAGTCGCTGCTCTTGAGTGTGCTGTTGTGCCCTTCGACAGCTAGGACCGCAGGTCCAGCGCCGAAGCGCTCGGCGAGCTCCGCTCCGGTGCCGAGGGGGAAGAGCTCCCAGCCCTTGGCCTCGTGGGAGTCCACGTCCTCAGCGCTCGGCCCGCTGCCCGAGTTGACGGAGGAGCGGGTCATCTCGACCCCGTTGATGTAGGCGATGAAGGCGTCGTCATACTGCACCGCGAGTTGCACCTCTTTGAGCTCAGAGAGCGCTGCCAGGTCAAAGGATGTGCGGAGGTAGAGCCTCTGGTAGCTCCCCTGCATACCCTCCAGCACGGTCGCGTCATCGTCGTCGCCGTAGCCTAATCCTGAGACGCCGCTCTCCCATGAGGAGTCATCGAAGCCGACGCTGCGCCATGCCTCGCCCTCGGGGTCAGCACCTCGGAGGTATCGCCAGGTCGCTCCGTCTGCGACGACCTGGACGTGGGCGGCAGGTGAGAACTCGCTCTCGGTCGGTTCGGGGAGCCCAATGATCTTGGACTTGAGAGAGCCCTCGGTGAACTCGAGCATCACGATGTGGTGGGACTTCCCGACCATGCCAGGCTCCTGGAGGAACCAGCGATCGGTCGCTGGGTCGCGCTGCGGGACGCCGAGGCCGCCCTCTCCGATATAGACCACGCCCGTGGGGTCGTGCTTCTCCTCACGGATCGGTACGGTCCGCTTTACGGCGTGCCCGTCAGACTCGAGGGCGAGGTCTAGGTCGTACTCTTCGAAGAGCGGCACCCAGTGGGGCTTCATGGCGGCGGGGTCCTTGACCGCTGGATAGATGGCCCGGTGGTACTGGGTCATGAGCCAGCGCCGCGCGGGTCGCAGCCTCTTGAGCTCGGCCTCCAGGAAGGCGGCTTGGTCACCAGCGGCGCTGATCTCCGAGTTGAGGGTGATGAGGGAGACCTCAGGGGAGATGTCCGTCGAGTAGTAGTTCAGGCCAGCGCCGCCGGGGTCGTCAAAGACCTCGTCGAAGATCGGTCCGGGCTCGTGGTTGCCGCGGGTGGCGATCACGGGGAGGACGCGCCCTGTGGGGGAGGTGGTGAGCTCGTGGTGACTGAGCCAGGGGCGCCAGTGCGCCCAGAGCTCGCCCCAGAGGATGTAGTCCCCGCCGTGCGCGAAGGTGATGAGCTCTGGCTCCTCATCGATGAGGAGGCCGATGTAGGCGTTGATCTGCTGGCGCGCGGCGTGGCCGGAGCGGGAGTCGCCGCCGTGGATCATCTTGAAGGGGCGATCGTCGGCGGGCGCGGTGATGAAGTGCATCTCCGGCGAGCGCACGCCGTCGCTCTCGAGCTGGAACCAGTAGGTCGTCGAGGGCTCGAGTCCGTCGATGCGGGCGTGGTGGTACGAGGCGCCACGGAGGACGCCGACCTCATCCTTTTGCAGGGTGTAGGCGCCGCTCCGCTGCGCGGCTTGCGCCTTGGCATAGGGAGCGTCTGTCCCGGCTCTGGAGACCGTGTCGTAGTGGACGAGGTGCTTGGAGCCTGCCTCACGCGTGCTCCATGAGACGGTGATCTTGTGCTGCGGGTCGTCCTTCCAGCTGAGCCTCCACTGTGCGGGTGTCGTCCCCTCGAGTGGGGTCCAGGGGTCTGCTTGGGGGGTGGCGCAGGCGAGGAGGAGGAGAGCTGTGGTGATCATGGTTTAGCGTTCTTGATGGGGGGTCGGACAAGGTGCCACCAGCCGAGGAAGAGCGCTAGGGGCACGCCGCCGTTTGCGCTGCGGATCAGGGTTTGATGCCAGGAGCCAGGGCCCATCGCGGTCATCCTCGAAAGCGCTGTGCAGAGGCCCCAGACGGCCATCCAGCCCGCGACCCATCGCCAGCGGCGAGAGAGGAGCAGCGCAGCGAGGAGGAGCTCCTGCACTCCGATAGCCGTGAGGAGCTTCTCCGCGAGGACCTGCGAGATGCTCCAGTCCAGCCAGCGCTTCGCGCTCCCGATGATGAGATCGACGAAGCGGCCGTAGTGTTCCAGGGCCTCGATGCCGTGTGCGACGAAGGTCGCGGCTGCGCCGAGGAGCAAGACCCAGAGCGCGGCCTTCGCCCGCGCTGAGCCGCCGCTCAGCCCCTCTGCGCCGGGTCCTGTGAGCAGCGCGAGGGCGAGCGGTGCGGCGAAGCGGACGCCGTGGGCGGTCGGAGCGAGCCAGTCCACCGTCGCGCCGGGGTTGGTGAAGACGGCTGCCGCGATGGCGGCCATCCAAGCGGCGTTGAAGAGGAGTAGGGAGCGGATCGGTCGCAGGAGCGCGGAGGCCGCGACCGCGAGGAGCAGGCCTGCGGCCACCTGGTCCGTGAGCCGAGCGACCGACTCCGGGACCTCAGCCACCATGAAGAGCCAGCCGTTGACCTCGCTCCCTGCGAAGAGGGCGTTGCGCGCGGCGGCGAGGCACTGCCCCGCGACCGTGATGCGCAGGCACCAGAGGAGTGAGCTCGGCAAGGCGCGCTCCTCAGTCCTCGTAACGGCGCAGCTTGATCGACCGGAACCACACCTCGTCGCCGTGGTCCTGGAGCAAGATCCTCCCGCTCCTCTGGACCCCGAAGACGGGCGAGTTGCGGAACTTGCTCTTTGAGCGTGCGGCGCTCCACTCCTCGGACCTCATGTCGGCTCTCAGCACGAGCTCCCCGTTCAGGTAGTACTCCAAGACGCCGCCTCGGCTGTGGATGCGGGACTTGTTGAAGGTCCCGATCATCGCGAGCTTCTTGCCGGCCTTGGGCGCCAAGACGTCATACAGGGAGGCTGCCGTGGTCTTGGGGAGGAGCCCGTTCGTGTGCCTGGCGTCATCGAGGATCTGGTACTCGGGCCCGATCTGACCGTGCTCCTCGTTGATCCAGATCTTCACGCCGCTGTTCGCTCCCGCTGCGACCTTCCACTCGAAGCTGAGGTCGAACTCGCTGTACTCCCCCGTGGTGACGATACTGCCGCCTCCCTTGGTGTGCCTGAGGCAGCCGCCCACGACCTCCCAGCCCTCCTCGGGGAAGGCCTCCTTCTTGAAGCCGCGCCAGCCCTCGGCGGTCTCGCCGTCAAAGAGCAGCTGCCAGCCCTTCGCCTTCTCTTCCGGCGTCAGGGTGTTGGGCTCACGGTCGCCGTCTGTGACCGCGCCTGTAGCAGCCCACTCCGTCCCGCGCAGCACGACGTTTTGGAACTGAGGGTCGAAGTGGGAGGCGTGGGTCTCTTCCCTCCCGCGCCAGACATGCCCGAGCGGGGTGTGGAACACGCGCCCCTCGCCGAACTTGGAGACGATGATCATGGGCTCGTGCTCGCCTGTCCCGCCGGTGTCTTTGGCGGCGAGGGCGGTGGCGAGGACCCGATGCGGGGACTCGTGCATGTGAACGAGGCGGTGATAGAGCTCGTCCGGGTGCTTCAGGAGGGTCGGGAGGGTCTCAGTGATCGGGTGAGCGCGGTCGTTGATCCCCACCTCAAACTCGTGGAAGCGGCCGTGCCCGGTGCCGTCGCGCCAGAGGAGGCAGACCAGCTCTTCGTACTCGACCCATCCACGGAAGGCGTTATTGGAGGCGTGGATCACGGAGACCCCCGCTCCTCCCCGGACGGCCTTGAGGAAGTTGCTCTCAGCAGGCTCTCCCCAGCGTGCGCCGTTGTAGTCGAGGACGAAGACGTCGTACTTGGCGATGGCCTCGGCGTCTTCGAGGGTCACATCCGGCTCCAGGGTCACATCGACCTCGAACCTGCCTGAGCGCTCGAGCATCTCTTTGAGGGAGACATGGCTCCACTCCCAGTCGTGGTTGTTCTCCCCGGTCACCAAGAGCGCTTGGACCTTGGCCGGCTCGTCTTGTCGCGTCGCGGCCGGGGAGAGCGTCAGGCAG
>JAKVCE010000510.1 GCA_022447405.1 Planctomycetota bacterium
TAGGGGCCGGCTCCTCGCCACATGAGGCGGTGATGGCGAGTAAAAGGGCAGCAAAAGCAGCCCATCGAAGTCCTTCTGTGGGTGTCCTCATGGAGGGAGTATAGATCAGCGGGCCTGCGCCTTCAGGCCAGTTCCAACATCAACTGGAGCCGCAGGAAATCAACCTCGCGCAGCTTCACCTTGATCGCTTGCCCCTCAGAGAACGACAGATTCCGACGTCCAGCGGTCGCCTGGAGAGTTGACCCCTTCACCTTGATCCGGTCCCCGAGCGCGCGCCTTGGCAGGAAGCCGCGAACGTTCACCTCCGTGAGGTGCACCTCGAGGCCGCCAGGAGAGACCCTGATCACCTTCGAGGGGAAGACATCCCCGACCCTAGGGTCCAGAAACTGGCAGGTCTTCAAGTCCCCCACGGCCCTAGAGGCCATGTCCGCCATCTCAGAGCGAACAGAGCAGTGCTCAGCCGTGTCATTCATGTCCTGCAACAGCGCCTCCGCGGAGAGCTCTTCGCGCGCGCCCTCCAAGTCCTGGCCCACGCGCTCTAGCCAACGATGCACGATCAGATCCGGATACCTTCTGATAGGTGAGGTGAAGTGCAGGTACCGACGCTTGGCGAGCCCGAAGTGCTCCGCCTCATCGTCCTTGTCGTGGACGGCGTAAGAGGCGCGCTCCACCAGGCCCATAATCCTGCCGATCAAGGCGTCTGCGTTCTTCTTGCGCCGCGCCTCGCGGATCAACCTCGAGATGTCGCGGCCGGTGAGGCGATCCTTGTCCGGGATCCTCAGCCCATGCTCCGACAGGACCTTGGCGACGGCGGCGATCTCCTCTGGGTCCTTCTCTGGGTGCACCCTGTAGATCGTCGGCACACCGAGCTCTACGAAGCGGTCTCCGACCGCCTGATTCGCTGCCAGCGCGGTCTCCTCGACGAGAGCCATCGTGAAATAGCGGGGCGCGTCCACGATCGCCTCCACCTCCCCGTCACGGTCGAAAACGAACTTCCGCTCTGTGCTGGAGATGCGCATGGCGCCCTCGCGTTCGCGCCTGCCTTGCTGCTGTCGCGCCCAGGCGGCGAGCAATCGAAGGTCCCCCTCGATCTCCTTGAGGCTTTGAGATTCAGCGGTCTCATCTCCGTCAAGCAGCTCCTGTACTCCTCGGTAGGTGCACCGTCGCCTGCTCTGGATCACACTCTTATGAATCTCAGTGCACGTTCGCTCGCCAGAAGAGTCAAAGCTCATAAGGACGCTGAAGACCAACCTGGGGCGACCTTCAACGACCGAGCAGAGCCCGTTAGAGAGCTCCTCTGGCAGCATCGGGACGACCTGGTCTGGCAAGTAGACGCTCGTGGCGCGCGCCAGGGCCTCCTCATCCAAAAGGGATCCGGGTCGCACATAGTGGCTCACGTCGGCGATGTGAACGCCGACCTCTAGCCCGCCGTCGGAGAGCTCACGGACACCGATCGCGTCGTCATAGTCCTTCGCGTCTTCACCATCGATCGTGAAGACCACCCGATCGCGGAGGTCGACCCGGGCGCCCCAATCGTCCTCGCTCGGGTCCGAAGGGAGCAAAGAGGCCTCCTTCTGAACATCCTCAGGGAAACGAGTCCGGACGCGATAGGAGGCCATGAGCTCCATCTCGTCAGAGTCCGGATCCTGGTAGCACTTGGGACCCTGGGCCATGGGCCCGTGGGCCTCGGGGCGATTCGCGATCCGCTCTCGAACACCGCCGCCGCGCTCTTCCACCTCAAGAGCATCCGGAGCTGCTTCGTCAGCGTCGCTCTCCAGAGTCCATCCCTTGCCTTCGCTCT
>JAKVCE010000511.1 GCA_022447405.1 Planctomycetota bacterium
CGTCCATCTCGGCGAGGCCGACCTCCCGCCCGCAGAGGCGCGCGCGATGCTCCCCGAGGAGCTCCTCATCGGGCTCAGCACCCACGACATGGAGGGCGTCGTGAAGAGCCATGACGAGCCGGTCGACTACCTCGGCTTCGGCCCCGTCTTCGCGAGCCAGACCAAGGGCTACGCGGACGCGCGCGGCCCCGAGCGCGCCTGGGTGGCCTCCGAGGCCGCGAGCGTCCCCGTCTTCGCCATCGGCGGCGTGACCAGCAGCAACGCTGGAGAGCTGGAGTCTGTCGGGCGAGTCGCGGTCGCCTCTGCGCTGCTGTCAGCCGAAGACCCCGCCGCAGAGGCGCAGAGACTCCGCGCAGCGCTCGAGAGTTAACGCGCGTTGTAGAGGAACATCGCGTCGCCGTAGCTGTAGAAGCGATACCCCTCCTTGAGCGCCTCCTCGTAGAGGCGGAGCACGCGCTCACGCCCCGCGAAGGCGCTGACCAGCATCAAGAGCGTGCTCTTCGGCAGGTGGAAGTTCGTCATCAAGGCGTCAACGACCTGGAAGCAACTTCCCGGCGAGAGGAAGAGGCGCGTCTCGCCTTCCCCCGGCGAGACCACGCCGTCCTCCCCCGCGCAGCTCTCGAGGACTCGCACGGAGGTCGTCCCGACGGCGACGACGCGGCCTCCACTCTGTCGCGTCTCGTTCACTTGGGACGCGGCCTCCGCAGTGAGCTCGTAGCGCTCCGCGTGCATCTCGTGATCTTCGATGCGCGCCGACGAGACAGGCCTGAAGGTCCCCGCTCCGACATAGAGGGTCACCCGCGCGGTGCGCACGCCCTTGGCGTCGAGCGCCGACAAGAGCTCCGGGGTGAAGTGCAAGCCCGCTGTCGGCGCCGCGACGGCGCCGGGCTTGGCCGCGTACACGGTCTGGTAGCGCTCCTTGTCCTGCTTTGCGTCTGCCCCTTCACCTCGCTCGATGTACGGCGGCAGCGGCATCCGACCACACTCTTCTAGGAGCGCCGCCCCATCGCAACCGTCACGCGGCGAGAGCGCTACTCGCCACTCGGCGCCGGGCTGTCCATCCGCGTCAGTCTGCCGCTCCAAGAACCTGACAGAGTGTCCCTCACCGAGCTCAGCCTCCTCTCCCGGCGCAGGCTTCTTCGCCGGACGCACCATCGCGACCCACTCATCGTCAGCGCCGCGCTGCTCAAGCAGGAGGACTTCCAAGAGGCCGCCTGTCTCCCGCCGCGCGAAGAGCCTCGCAGGGATGACCTCGGTGTCATTCACGACCAAGAGATCACCCGGCTCGAGCAGCTCCACGAGGCCGCGCACCTCTACGTGCGCGCTCGCATCTTTCGTGACGTCATGCGCGAAGAGCCTGGCTCGGTCGCGCTCAGGCGCAGGCTCCTGCGCGATCGCCTCCTCCGGGAGCACGTAGTTAAAGTCCTCGGTCTGCATCGTCACCGAAGAGCCTGACGATCCACGGGCCCGCCGTCGAGGAGCATCACGCCTCCAGCAGGAGAACTAGCCTCTCTCGCGACCTCTGCGGTTTACACGCACCCTCACCGGGGCCGGCTCTCCCTCCCCGCGGACCAACTTGGCTATGCGCTTAACGAGGGGGCGCAGCACGCCACTCGCACGTTCAATCCAAGCTCTAACGTTGAGGTTCATTTGTTCTTTCACCCCGCCCTCTCCAATGAAAGCTACCTCTAGATCTGGTGGCTTGCGGGGATCAGATGCTCGATTCACCGACAGAACTTGACAGCTAGAGCGGCTGTCAGGTTGAAGCCTGGGCTGCCTGCTGCAGGGTCCCGATACC
>JAKVCE010000512.1 GCA_022447405.1 Planctomycetota bacterium
CGACCAAGAGCAGCGGGGCGCCTTGCTGGTCCGCGGCCCGCGCGCCACGGACAGCGGAGGGCGACAGGGCGCCATAGGCGATGATCGCGTCTGCGTTGAAGCTCCTGAGCCCCCCCTCTCCAGGGGCAGCGTCCGAGGCCGAGTGTGGGATCGCGGCCGCAGGGACACCGAAGCCCCGCACGTGGTGCCCGCGGCCCAAGAGCTCTCGCGCGAGCATCGGCGCGTGCCCGCCGGCCTTCGTCCGAAGGTTGATCGGGTCGAGCACGAGGGCGATGCGAAGAGCGGTCTGCATGAGCTGAGGGCCATCGGCCCTGGGCTTGGGAGCGTATCCCGCCCGACCGCTCCTGGGCTAGCGAAGATCGCACCCTTCTTCTCTCTCGTCGCAAGCGCTGAGCCCTCCTTACCACCCATCCGGAAGGCTTTTCCACCCTTCCCCGGAGGACGCGCCGCCCGTGAGGAAAGCAGCTTTTCTCGCTGAAACGACCGTAGGAAACGTCCGAAAACGGAGAGGTCCACCGAACCTGACTCGGCTCACACACCGCACACAGAATGAATCCTTCCCAGCTCTCCCCCCTCGAAGGCACGCAGGGCCCCCGCCGCGCGCTCTTCATCAAGCGCCAGGGCACCCTCCTCAGCTCCGCCGCTCTCTCCGCCGCCCGCTTCACCCCTGAGCTCTTGGTCCCAGGAGCCGTCGATGCGCTCTTCCGCGCCTCCCAGGCTGGCTGGTCCATCTACCTCCTAGGGAATGAGGACGAGGTCGCCCACGGCCGCATGGACATCGAGACCTGGGAGCGCTTTGAGGACGAGCTCCTCCAGCACCTCCGTGGTCAAGGCGTGTGCGTCGTGCGCTCCTACAGCTGCACCGATGACCCGATCGACGGCGTCGGCGCCCACCGTAAGGAGTCTGTCTACCGCCTGCCGAACACCGGCGCCATGTACCACGCCAAGCAGGCAGAGGGCGTCGAGCTCAAGTCCTCTTGGATCATCGGTAACGACGCGCTCGAGCTCGCCGCTGGCTGGCGCGCTGGCTGCCTCAGCGCTGGCATCCTGGGAGAGCAGGAGTGCATCACGGGCTCCTTGGAGACCGACACCGCCTTCGTCGCGAGAGACCTCCCCGGCGCTCTCCAGGCGCTCATCACCGCTGTCCGCGCCGCCTAAGAGCCCGACATGATCCTCCAAGCCCTCCTCCTCTCTGCCTCTCTCGCTCCCCAGATCGAGGTCCAGCTCCCCCACACCGAGCCCGTCTTCGTCGAGCTCACCCGCGGACGCGGGACGCTGCTCGCCGGAGCGAGCGGAACACCCCTCATGAGCACCGACGGTGAGCACTGGGTCGAAGGTCGTGGGCACATCTCCCTGAGCGCCAGCGCTGCGGCCACCTTGCGCTGGCACGGCCGCGCCAGCGTCGAGCTCAGCGGGCCCTGCGAGCTCGAGTGGGAGCCCTGCGGCGCCGACGGGGAGCGCAAGTGGAGCTTCCCCCGCGTCACCCGCGCCATGATCGAATCCCGCAAGGCTCCCCTCGTGATGGAGCTCGGAGAGGACTGGAGCGCCACGATGCCTGCTGGCGCCTTCACCCTGCGCGGTCTCGCGAGCGGCGCGTACGAGGTACACCAGCAAGCCGGCGCACCGGCGAGCTATCAGTGGCAAGGTTCCATGACCCAGACCCGGCCCGCTCTCACCGGTCAGGTCGGGCGCCCTGTCCGCCTGGCGTCGAGCCCGAGCACCTCACGCCCCGACCTATCCGCCCGCCTCGAGGGACGTCAGGAGTGGGGCTGGCCGTGGCGAGATGAGGCC
>JAKVCE010000513.1 GCA_022447405.1 Planctomycetota bacterium
CGCCGCCGGACCTCCATAGAGTCACGCAAGACGTCATAGCCAGCCACGCGGGCAGCGCCCCTCGTCGCGGGGAGGTACCCCGAGAGGATCCGCAGGGTCGTCGTCTTCCCGGCGCCGTTCAACCCCAGGAAGCCCACGACCTCACCCTGGCCGACCTCAAAGGAGATGTCGTCCACGGCTACGTGGGCGCCGAAGCGGCGCGTGAGTCCAGAAACTTCAATCACGGCGGCGAAGCGTACCGATGCCTCCTGCGGCGCTCAACCACAGGGGCTACGACCGCTGGGACGCCAAGATACGCCAGACGGCGCACCACGTGAGGCGGCGCGCCGTCGTTCTTTTGGCGTGAGCGCCTCCGCACAGGCCTCTGTGCGCAGGCGCTCGCCTGGGGCTGTCTAGGCCTTGACCTCGAAGTCAGCGTCCACGGGCTCGTCACCGCCCTCACCGGAGTCCCCCTCGGGGCCAGCCTCAGGTCCAGGGGCGGCGCCGCTGTCGGCCTGCGCCTCGGCGTAGAGGATCTCTCCCAGCTTCTGAGACTTCTGCCCGAAGGCCTCCAAGCCCTTCTGGATAGCCTCTGCGTCGTCGCCTTCGGCTGTCTTCTTGAGCTCCTCGCCTGCCTCACGGATCGACTTGACCTCATCCTCACCCAGCTTCTCGCCGTGCTCGTCGAGGTGCTTCTCCGTCTGGTGCACGAGCTGCTCGACCTGATTCTTCAAGTCCACAAGCTCCCGCTGCTTCTTGTCAGACTCAGCGTTCGCCTCAGCCTCGGCGCGCATGCGCTCGACCTCTTCTTCCGAGAGGCCCGACGCGTCCTTGATCACGATGGACTGCTCCTTACCGGTGCCCTTGTCGGCGGCCTTGACGCTGACGATCCCGTCGGCGTCGATGTCGAAAGAGACCTCGATCTGCGGGACGCCGCGCTGCGCCGGCGGGATGTCCGTCAGCTGGAAGTTGCCCAGCTTGCGGTTGTCCTTCGCCATCTCGCGCTCACCCTGATAGACCACCACGTCCACCGAGGGCTGGTTGTCCGCGGCTGTCGAGAAGACCTGGCTCTTGGAGGTCGGGATCGTCGTGTTGCGCTCGACGAGCTTGGTGAAGACGCCGCCGAGGGTCTCGATCCCCAGAGAGAGCGGAGTCACGTCCAAGAGGACGACGTCTGACACCTCGCCGCCCAAGACGCCGCCTTGAACGGCCGCGCCCACCGCGACGACCTCATCGGGGTTCACGCTGCGGTTCGGCTCGCGCTCGAAGAGGCCCTCGACCATCGCCTGAACAGCGGGGATCCTGGTGGAGCCTCCGACGAGGATGACGTCGTCGATCTCAGAGGGGTTCATGCCTGCGTCCTTGAGCGCCTGCACGACAGGCGTCTTTGAGCGCGCCACGAGGCCTTCTGTCAGCTGGTCAAACTTCGCCCGCGAGATCGACAGCTGAAGGTGCTTCGGGCCGCTCGCGTCTGCGGTGATGAAGGGCAGGTTGATGTCGGTCTGCATCGAGGTCGAGAGCTCGCACTTCGCCTTCTCGCAGGCCTCCTTGAGCCGCTGGAGGGCCATGGGGTCCTCACGGACGTCGATTCCTGACTCCGTCTTGAACTCACCCGCGACGTAGGAGATCAGCGCCTCGTCGAAGTCGTCTCCGCCGAGCTGAGTGTCGCCGTTCGTCGAGAGGACCTCGAAGACCCCGTCGCCGATCTCCAGAATGGAGATGTCGAAGGTTCCGCCGCCCAGGTCGTACACCGCGATCTTTTCCTCCTCCTGCTTCTCGAGCGAATACGCGAGAGAGGCGGCGGTGGGCTC
>JAKVCE010000514.1 GCA_022447405.1 Planctomycetota bacterium
AGTGGAGAATTTGAGATTTCCTGATCCAGCCCTAGCCACGCCCCCTCCAAGGCCCCCACGGGCACGTCGAGAAGCCTTAAGTCTTTGTATTGTAGGTATTTACGGTCACATCGGCCAACTCTCACTCCCCAGGGAGGGCCATTGAGTCCCTCTATCGGGACCCTTTTCGAAGTATGGCCATGGGTCAGAAGGCCGGAAAAGACGAAAGCTTTTCCCGGTCGAGCCTCCTCTCGGCCCACGTCATGCACTCCCAGAGCCCTCAAGACCACCTCCCCCAGCCCGTCGAAGGCCTGATCGGCCCTTCAGCGGCGCTGAGACGGCTGCGCGAGAAGATCGCCAGGGTCGCGGCGGCGCCGAGGACGACCGTCCTCGTGACGGGTGAGTCTGGCGTCGGCAAAGAGGTGGTCGCTAGGGGCATTCACGCTCGCTCTGAGCGCCGTGACGGCCCCTTCGTCGCCCTCAACTGCGCCGCACTCACCGACGGACTCCTCGAGGCCGAGCTCTTCGGGCACGAGGCCGGCGCGTTCACTGGCGCGAGCAGCAAGGGCCGCGACGGCCTCTTCGCCGCAGCAGACGGCGGGCCCTTGCTCCTCGACGAGATCGGGGCGCTCGCCCCCGAGCTCCAGGCGAAGCTCCTGCGCGTCCTCCAAGAGCGCAGCTACCGTCGCGTAGGCGGGAACGAAGACCAGGCGACTGACGTCCGCATCATCGCCTGCACGAACCGCGACCTCTCCAAGCTCGTAGAAGAGGGGCGCTTTCGTGAAGACCTCTACTATCGACTCAACGTCCTCGTCCTGCGCGTCTCCCCGCTGAGGGAGCGCCGTGAGGACATCGCGCCCATCGCGTCGCACCTCTGTGACGAGATCGAGCGTGAGCACGGGATCCTCACCGGCGGCCTCAGCGAGGCCACCGTCGCTACGCTCGAGGCCCACCACTGGCCCGGGAACGTGCGAGAGCTCAAGAACGCCATCGAGCGAGCCGTCGTCGAGTGCGACGGCGCGCTGATCGAGCCTGAGCACTTAGGGATCAGGTCCGCGCCCTCGCCTGCCTCAGCAGACACGGAGGGGGACTCT
Source organism: Planctomycetota bacterium (assembly GCA_022447405.1). Taxonomy (GTDB): domain Bacteria; phylum Planctomycetota; class UBA1135; order UBA1135; genus JAKVCE01. The sequence continues at coordinate 1,074 of JAKVCE010000514.1, forward strand.
CCTTTGAACCTGAAGAGGATGGAAGAGAGCCTGATTCGCCGCGCGCTTGAAGAGACGGGCGGCAACCGAAGCCGCTCCGCGCGCCTGCTCGGTGTCAACCGCGCCACGCTCTACAACAAGCTGCGCGCGTACCAGATCGCCTGAGCGCAAGCGCGACGGCCTGCCGGTGGGACCCCTGGGTGGTCCTGTATTGCCACAAGTGTCGAACATTCCGACACCCCTCTACCCAGGGTCCGTAGGAAGGAACAGCACACGCGGGAAGCGAGTGACGCACAGCTTGGAAAACTTTGCTGGATTTCACCGCTCAGACATAAAGCCGCCGGGAGCTGTTGGTCGAAGTAGGCATGTCGAGGAGATCTCGACGATCCATATGTCACTTCAAGACAACACATCCCGACGCTGCCCGGCACGCCTGACGCGCTGCGCACACAACACAGAGGTGAAGCGATGAGGCGCAACGCCCTCAAGGTCCTCGTGGTTGAGTCTGAGCGCGCGATCGCGAGCTCACTCTGCGCCGCCCTCGATCGTCGCGGTCACCGCGCCTGCCTAGTCGCCGAGACCCGTGACGCCCTCGAGCGCGAGGCGCCCGACGTCTTGATCTGCGGCGTCGGCACGAACGATGACGACCGCTACGGTCTCCTGGAAGAGTACGGCCGCCGCGGCCGCAAGCCGCGCTCCATCTTGGTCCTCTCCGACCCGAGCGCCCTCTCCTTCAGC
>JAKVCE010000515.1 GCA_022447405.1 Planctomycetota bacterium
GACGAGCTCTCGTCGGTCTTGGGCGTGCTCCTCGCACAAGGGATCGAGGAGCCTTGGTTCGGCTGGCTCAGGGGGATTCAGAACGATCTCTTTGACGTGGGTGCTGACCTCTGCATCCCCTCCGCAGACCCCAAGGCCTTGCGTGTGACGCCCGCATATACGGCTGCGATCGAGGCCCAGATCGATGAGGTGAACGAGTCACTCCAGCCGCTCAAGTCCTTCGTCCTCCCGGGCGGGACGCCAGCAGCTGCCTGGCTGCACATGGCCCGCACCGTCTGCAGGCGCGCAGAGCGCCTCGTCTCCGAGCTCAACAGCATGAGCCTTGAGGACGCCGCTGGGCCGGTGAACCCGGAGGTCCTCGTGTATCTCAACCGACTCTCGGACCTCCTCTTCGTCCTCGCCCGCGCGGTCAACTCGAACGGGGAAGCGGACGTGGAGTGGGAGCCTGGCGCGCGCCAGGGATGAGCGACACGCTCGTCACGCCGCTCCAGTGGGCGACGCCCGCTGCATGGGTCGACGCGGTCGCGACCGATCGCATCGCCTTACTCTCAGACCACGCGCACTGTGAGCTGAAGGCCGCGGCCTCAGCGCAGGCCTTGATCGCGAAGAACACGAAGCGACCAGAGCTCATCAAGGAGCTCCTCAAGATCGCCCATGAGGAGCTCGAGCACTTTGGTCGGGTCGTCTCCATTATTGAGGCGCGCGGCGGGTGCCTCGCGCCGGTCAGCGGCAACCGCTACGCGGGCGAGCTCTTGCGGAGGGGCGTCTCGGGAAGGAGTCCGCACCTCCTCGACCGCCTCCTCGTGGCGGCGCTGATTGAGGCGCGCAGCCTCGAGCGCTTCCGCCTCTTAGCCGACCACCTCGAGGATGAGGAGCTCTCCGCGCTCTACGCGGACCTCCTCACCTCAGAGGCGAGCCATCGCGCCTTCTTCCTAGACGCCGCCAAGAAGAACTTCTCCGAAGAGGAGGTCTCTAGCGAGCTCGAGCGCTTCGCAGCTGTGGAGGCCGAGGTGATCCGGGAGCTGCCCTTCGACCACCTCGTGCACTCTGGCCCGCCGCCAGAGGGCTGAACAGCGGCTCAGTCGCTGAAGATCCTCGAGAGGAGGGACCGCTTCTGCGCCATGGCCTCGAACTGCTCACAGTTGCCGCGGCGGTTGATGACCCGGTGATTCCCGGGGGTCTCTTGCTCGCTCAGGTAGGCGTCCTTCTGGGTGACCTTCATGTGGTCGGGGTGGAAGCACCCATCGATCCGCGCCTGATAGGGGGCGGTCTTGAAGTGGCGGCAGGCCTTGCAGTCAGCTCGAGTCATCTGAGTCCTCTTCGGTCCAGCCACATCATGTCTTGACGCCTCATTCCGTGCATCAAGAAATGCAGGAGGCAGCCCATCGTTGAGGTCTGAACGGTGGACTCTGCGCGTTGGGCAGCGTCTGCAGCGCCCTAGGCCTGGGCGGCGACCTGCAGGGACATGTGGCGGTCGGAGTCGATGACCACCTCGGCGTCCTTCAGGCCGGCCTCGTCGGCGATGGCGCGCAGCTCATCTGGCGTGAACGCCGCGTGCAGGCTGGCGCGGAAGAGCTCGCGCTGGTTGGGGGAGGCGTCGGTCGCGTAGAGGTCGACGAGCTCGTCACGGCGCGCTTCGGACTCGGGGCGGAAGAGATCGCGGATCAAGAGCGCGCCGCCAGGGCGCAGCATCCGGTAGGCCTCGCTCAAGAAGGGGCGCGGGTCCGGGATGTGGTGCAGGATCGTGTTCGAGTAGACCGAGTCGAAGTGGGCGTCCGGGAGGCCGAGG
>JAKVCE010000516.1 GCA_022447405.1 Planctomycetota bacterium
ACCATTGACAACTTCATCGTCCGACTCCGCAAGCGCTTCGAGCGAGAGCCCGAATGCCCGCTTCATCTCCACACGGCACGTGGGGTCGGATATCGCTTCACCTTAGAAGGACAACAATCATGACAGACGGAATCTTCCTCAGGACACTCCGAGGCGAGGCTACAGAGCGCAGGCCCCTATGGATGCTCCGGCAAGCCGGTCGCTACCTCCCCGAGTACAGAGAGCTCCGGAAGGACCACAACTTCGAGGCGATGAGCCTCAACACCGAGGTCGCCGCTGAGGTCACCCTGCAGCCCATCGACCGCTTCGGCTTCGACGCCGCCATCGTCTTTGCGGACATCATGAGCCCCGTGAGATCTCTCGGCGTCCCCTTCCGCTTCGACCCGGGGCCGGTCTTGGAAGCCCCCTTGAGGAGCCGGGCCTCCATCGAGGCCCTGCCGACCCCGTCCAAGGCGGAAATCGCATCTAGCAGTGACTTGTCGCAGGCCAAGCAGAGGGCCCCGAGACCCTCGCCAAAGTCCGGGCTGGACTGGAGGAGCGCGCCGCCAAGGCAGGCGCTCCCCGCGCCGGCTTGATCGGCTTCGCTGCCGCTCCCTTGACCCTCGCTTGCTACCTGATCGAAGGGCGCGGCAACCGAGACTTCCCCGCCCTTCGGGGGCTCCTCCTTGAGGACCCCGCGCTCTTCGGCGAGCTCCTTGAGAAGGTCACCAGCCTGACGATCGAATACCTCCGGGCCCAGCACGAGGCGGGCGCGGACGTCGTTCAAGTCTTCGACTCATGGGCCGGGACGCTCTCTGCGCGTGATTGGCGCCAGCATGTTCAGCCACACCTGAGCGCGCTCGCCTCTCAGCTGGCAGAGGACGGCATCCCCACCATCTTGTTCGCCAACGGCGCCGCCCACCTCTCCCCGCTGTACCTCTCCCTCCCATCCACAGCCAACCAATTCTGCTGGCGCACAGACTTAGCGGCGATGCGAGACCTGACCGGCGCCGTCTCTGAGGGCGGCAAGGTGCTGCAGGGGAACCTAGATCCCGCAGCACTTCTCGCCGGCCCGGAGGCCACCGTCACCGCAACTAAGGCGATCCTGGAACGCGTCCCTGCTCATGGACACATCTTCAACCTGGGCCACGGGATCGACAAGGAGACGCCTCTGGAGTCGGTGGCTGCCCTGGTAGAGACCGTTCACTCAGAGAGCGACGCGCAGGCGTGACCCGACGGCTCGTCGTCATCGGAGGCGGGATCGCCGGCCTCTCGTGCGCACAGCGCGCACAGGAGCTCCTGGACGGCTCGGGCGAAGGAGTGGAGGTCCTGCTCCTTGAAGCTAGAGAAGAGCTCGGCGGAAAGGTGAGGACGGCTGAAGCCGGGGGCCACCTGCTTGAGCTTGGCCCCAACGCATTCATCAAGCCGAGCCCAGAACTCATGAGCCTGATCGCCAAGGCCGGGGTAGAGCTCTTGTCCGCAGATGACTCCGCCAAGCGCCGGTTCTTGTGCAAGGGCGGCGCGCTCCACGAGCTCAGCACCCACCCTCTCAAGCTCCTCAAGTCAGGCGTCCTCTCCACCGCTGCCAAGCTCCGAGCCCTCGCAGAGCCGACCATCGGCCCTCGGCGTTCAGATCACGGCAACCACCCGAGCGACGGGTGGGGAGATGAGAGCGTCGAGGCCTTCTTCGCACGTCGCTTTGGCGCGAAGATGTCCGCCACCTTCGCTGGGCCCCTTGTCAGCGGAATCTACGCCGGTGATCCAAAGCGCCTCTCGCTCACCTCCTGCTTCCCACGCCTCAATGAGATGG